>DSBH01000139.1 GCA_011056825.1 Deltaproteobacteria bacterium
GCTTACACATTGCATGGATGAACTGAATATGAAGGGACTGAAGCTTCATCCGGACCACGGCTACTATCCGAACAGTCCTGAAACGTATCGCCTGTTGGAAATTCTGCAGGAAAAAAAGGGGATCCTTCTGACGCACACCGGTCCGGTCGCTCCTCCCGGCAAAGCGGGTAAATATGCTCATCCGATACTCCTGGACGAAGTCGCGACCGATTTCCCCGATCTCATAATAATCGCCGCGCACATGGGTCAATTCTGGTGGCGCGAATGGGCCGGCTCGGCTTATTACCACCCCAATTTATACGGTGATCTCGCCGAATGGCAAATCCTGGCCAGGCGGAATCTCGGGTTTTTCCGCAAGGAACTCAGAACAATCATCGACATATGCGGAGTTGAAAAAATACTCTTCGGTTCCGACGGCCCTATATTTGAGCTCATTGTTCCGGTCGCCGAATGGCTGGATATCCTTCAATCCCTGCCTGACGATACAAGCGACGGCATACGGTTCACGACGGAAGAGGTGAACGCCATTCTGGGAGGCAACGCCGGACGCATATTGAAACTGCAGGCGCGAGAGTAAGGTAACACACCGTTCGAACGGTCAGTTCATAGGCGAGTCATATCACGTCGCCCCGCCGCGTCGAAACGGCATGAACTCATGGTTCGACAGGCAGGAACGCGCCCCAGCAGGACAACAACGGGCGCCCGTTTCGTGAAAACGAAAAAACGCGGTTCAGCGATTTCTGCCGGCAACAGCGTATTTCCGCCGGCCGGCGATCCTGCCGGCACGACGGTCCGGTCCATAAAGCCGTGGAGCATCGGGGAGGGGGAAGCTTTAATAAATCGACTTTTTTGATATTCCAAGCAGTTAACAAAAGGAGCTGAAAAATGAAAAAAATCAGTTTTGTTGCTGTTGGCATGTTGCTGGTGTCGGCCTTGATCGCGGGCGGGGCCCTCGCGGATGAACCGAAGAAAATCGACCTGGGAAACCCCGCCCTGGTGGTCATCGACGTGGCGAACGATGTCTGCCATGAAAAAGGCGCGCTGGCCAAGATGGGCGTCTGGAAATACGGGCAGGACCATGGAACATTCGACAATATCGCACGCGCGATAGAACTGGCCGAGAAAAAAAATATCCCCGTAATACGCGTGTGGCTGGAATACCAAAAGGGAGCGCCGGATATTCCCGGAAGGGGGTTCTTCTTTCTGGCGAAACAGCAGGGTGATCCCCTCACTGAACATACCTGGGGCGCTGAACCTCTCGAAGGCCTTGAATCAAAAGAGGGTCAGATACAGATCATCAAAAGACGGTTCAACAGTTTTTATAACACCGATTTAAAAAAGTACCTGGACGCGATGGATATCGACACGCTTCTTATCACCGGTGTTTCCTGCCACATGTGTGTCAACGGAACCATCGTGGGCGCCGTCGATAACGACTATAAGGTTATTGCTCTTCACGATGCCATCGCCGGACCAAGCGAGCCTCTCTGCAGCTTTCTTTTTACCAAGCTCTGGCCGCTGTGGGCCGTGAGAGTCACGACTGTGGATGAAACTCTCGGCCGGTGACAACGCGATTTTTTTAAAACTTCCCCTCCCCCCGTTTCCGCGCGTTCACCGTTCATGATCCGGCTCAAATGTTCGATGCCTCCACCCCGGCATCGACACGAAAAACAACATAAAAACGCTTCATGTCGCCACGGGGCACGTGTCAAAATCAATTCTCACAACGGGCTGTAGAAAATAAATAATATTTTGAAGATGATTTTATTATTTTGCCGACTCGCAATCCCGAATAAGCGATTGATTTTCTGCAGAGCATGATATCGAGTCATCAGTATGGAACGTTGCAGTGAGGTCTTTGATTCTGGATACCGGCCCGTGTGCCCGCAAGGGTATTCGCCGGTATGACGACATTACTGATTTCGAAAGGTTCTTCAAAGGTCTTACAGTATGAAAAGTCGAAGAATATAAAAGAGATGGTGCAGACGCCCGGCCTTCGACAGGATCTGTCCCGAGCTTTTGATTTAACCCGGTCATCCCGAGTCCTTCGACGGCGCTCAGGATGTCCGGTTGTTGACCACACCGTTACCGTTCGGCCTGAGTTTTGTCGAAGGCCGGTCGCCGGTGCCCGCTCCCGTTGATCCTTCGATTTTTCGTACTGAAGAATCAAAAATTCACTCTATGTAAAAACAATCTCGGATGGTGGGTTAGTCACTATCCTGTTGACAGTCGTCTTGAATGCCTGTATTCTTAATCTGGTAATACCAGTTGCCGACGGAGGTCACGATGTTCGAGTTGCTGGAACCGATCAGGGCGGATCGTCTGAAGGACGTCTTTATCAAGCGTTTTGAAAAGCTGATACTGTCGGGTGAAATCCAGATCGGGAGGAAACTCCCTTCCGAACGTGACCTGGCGGCCCGCCTTGGCGTAAGCCGTCCCGTGGTACACGAAGGACTCATTGAACTCGCCTCGAAAGGCCTCGTCACAATGAGACCGCGCGCCGGCGCCGTCGTGAACGACTACCGCCGCGACGGTTCCCTTCCACTCATCTCGTCCCTGCTGGAATACGGTGAAGGGCGGCTCGACCGCCGCATCGTGGAAGGCATGATACAGATCAGATCGCTCCTCGAGACACCCCTCGCCCGCGAGGCCGCCCGTAACCGCACGGATAAGCAGCTCCGTGAACTCCGATCAATCGTCGAGCGGGAACGATCCACCGCCCACGCAAGGAAAGATCTTATCGTCGCCCTTGACTTCGAATTTCATCTCCTGGCGGCCCTTGCCTCGGGAAATGTAATTTTCCCCCTTCTCATCAATTCGTTCAGGCAGGTCTACACCAACCTCACGGGACAGTTCTTTGAATATCCCGGCGTCATCAACGAGGTGCACCACTATCACGAACAATTTTTCGAGGCCGTCGCCGACCGGGACTCGGACCGGGCCGAACGGACCATGCACGACATGCTGGCGCACGGCGAAGAGATGCTGACCGCCATGCTCGACACGCGGGAATCGAGTCCGGCGGCGTCGGCGGAATAGCAGGGACAACCCCGGTCGCCCGGTCGTTTCAGGCGACACGGCGAAAGGATCAACACAATCCCGCCACAAAAGGAGCCCGCCATGAGTGAAGCAACCGCACTGAAACACACCCTCAAAGAACCGCAGGGATTGTCACCTCGAATAACATGGCTTCGCGATTATTATTTTCAGGGGAATGACCGGCCCTGGAACAATCAATTCACGGCCTGGTCCACGGGAACACCCTGGGACAACCTTTTCAACGAAATCACCTTTTACATCGTTCCCGAAACCTTTGTTCTCATGGGACCCATGAGCGGATCATTTCTGCAGAGCGCGCGGACCGTGCCGCTCCACCAGGATTTCTGGAACTGGAGTCTTCCCGAACGAAGGGCGTGGTTCGTCAGAGAGGTGATCGTCAACCAGGTCCCCGCGGAACTATTGCCGGGCGATCTCATCGCTGGCGGCCGTTTCAACGTGCAGACGTCCCTCTGCCTCAATGAAAAGGAAGCTCGTGAGTGGGACGGCCTTGTCAGGGGCAGGAAGGGCGCGCGGCGAATGGTGAAATGGTTTCACGATCACGGCTACGGCAACGCCGGCGCCACGAGCGGACACATTATTCCGGGACACGAACGCCTGCTCGCGCTGGGCTGGAAGGGCGTCCAGGAGGACTTGCGGGACAAGTACGACGCCCTTCCCCCGTCCGAACAGCAGGGGTCGAAAGGAGCACAGCTCAGGGCCATGCTTACGGCTTCAACCGTGGCCCGTGACCTTGCGGCGCGATATAGCGATCTGTGCCGAAAACTGGCGTCGGAAGAAGCCGACGGCGGGCGGAAAGACGAGCTTGAACGAATGGCGTCGAACCTCGAGCATGTCCCCTGGGAACCTCCCGCCGACTTCTGGCAGGCGGTGCAGGCCCTCTGGATCAATCACATGCTGGTCATGACCGACGAAAATTATCCCGGCGCGGGAGTTTCATTCGGGCGCGTCGATCAATACCTCTATCCTTTCTACGAACGTTCCCTGAGGGACGGCATGGATCGTGAATTCGCCAAGGAAATTCTCAAATGTTTCTGGGTCCATTGCAACACCGCTTACGACGCCATGATTACCAGCGGTAACCAGGGCATAACGGCGGGCTTCGGCCAGCTTCTCACCCTTTCGGGGCTGGGAAAAGACGGCCATGATATGACCAACGACCTCACCTACGCGATCCTGGAAGTCATCGATGAGATGTCGCCCATTCTCGAACCGAAGCCGAACGTGCGGCTGCACCGCGATTCCCCCGACGAACTGCTCGACCGGTGCATCGCCATGATCGAATCAAGCCAGGGATCACCTTTCCTGCTCAACTTCGATGAACGTTCCATGGCGGGAATGCTTCTCGAAGCGGAAAAGGCGGGAATGCAGGAACGTATTAATCATGAAAACGTCCACGACTACGCGCCCGTCGGCTGTCTTGAGAACACCATGGTGGGCAATGACCGTTCCGGCACGGTTGACAACAACATCAACCTGCTGAAAGCGGTTGAACTGGCGCTCACCGGCGGCAGGGATATGCTCCCTTTCCTCGACCCCATGACGGGGAAACAGGAAAAGATCAGGCAGGACGGTCCCGATACCGGCGATCCCCGTCGTTTCTCCACGTTCGAAGAATTCTGGCGGGCCTGCGAACGCCAGACGGCGTACATCATCAAAAAATGCGTCGATCTTTACGAACTGTCTGAATCCATTCGGGCCCGCTTCTTCCCGACGCCGTACCTGTCCTGCATGGTCGGAGGATGCGCTGAAAAAGGCATGGACGTCACGCAGGGCGGCGCCGAGATCAAATTCACCACCATGGAAGCGGTTACCTACGCCACAGCAGTGGACTCGCTTCTCGCGGTCAAGTACCTGGTTTTCGACAGAAAAGCCTGCACCATGGACGAACTGATTCAGGCCCTGAAAGACAACTGGGCGGGGCATGAAAAACTCCAGGCCATGGCAAAAAACCGGGCGCCCAAATACGGGCGGGACGACGACGAAGCGGACCTCATGGCGAAACGGGTGATGGATCTCTGGTGTGACGAGACCTGGAAACATACGACGAAATCGACGGGCCGACAGTTCCGTCCGGGCATGCTGAGCTGGAATTACTGGGCGGGCGACGGCTACATCATGGCGGCGAGCCCCGACGGCAGGCCGCAGGGACAGTTTCTTTCCAACGCGATATGCCCGTCGAACGGAGCGGACATCAAGGGACCGACCGCCAACACGAATTCCGTGGGAAAGGTCCTGGGCGGCAAGGCGGAGGACGGAGCAGGCTACTGGGAGGACTACCTTAACTGCCTTCCCAACGGAGCAAGCCACACCATCACGTTCAACCCGTCCATGCTTCGCGATCCGGAACACCGCGACAAGTTCAAGGCTTTTTTACGTGCATACGCCGTCAACGGCGGCACATCCATCCAGATCAACATGCTCGACCCGGAGATGCTGCGGGACGCCCAGCAACGGCCGGGTGATTACCGCCACCTGCTGGTGCGCATCACCGGCTATAACGCGTACTTCGTCACCGTGGGCAGGGAACTGCAGAACGAGGTAATCGAACGGATCAGTCACGGAAAATTTTAGGAAGCATCCATGACGCCCGGCGCGAAAGAAAAGCCCCCAGCGGGCATGATACTGGAAATTCAGCGGATGTCGACGGAAGACGGTCCCGGACTGCGGACCACTGTTTTTTTTAAAGGCTGTCCCCTGGCCTGCGGCTGGTGCCACAACCCGGAAAGCCTGTCTCCCCGTCCCCAGGTCCAGTGGACCGGCGTCGGGTGCCTCGGTTGCGGCGCCTGCGTCGAGACATGCCCCAACGGATCACTCTTCCTTGATTCGACCGGTATTCACATCGACAGGCGCCTCTGCGACGGCTGCGGCGCTTGTGTCGACGAATGCCCCTCGGGCGCCATGGAACTGCTGGGAACTTCCTGGAACCTGGGCGACCTTGTCAACGAACTCGTCAAGGACCGAACCTATTTCGAGCAATCGGACGGGGGAATTACCCTCTCCGGAGGAGAAGCGACCATGCAGCCCGAGTTCTGCCGCGCCCTTCTTTCCGAACTTGAAAAACAGGGAATACGGACGGCGCTTGACACCTGCGGACAGGTTTCACGTGGTGTTTTTGCAACACTTCTGCCCCTCACGGATCTCCTGCTTTTTGACCTCAAGGAGATCGACGTGGAGAAACACCGGCGTTTCACGGGCCGAAGTAATGAACTCATACTGGAAAACGCCGTTTTCGCCGCCGAATACATACGCCGGCATAAGCGCCCTCGCACATTCTGGATCAGGACGCCCCTTATTCCGGGCGCGACCGCCACGGCGGAGAACATTCAGGGCATCGGCGCCTTCATCGCCGGGCACCTTGAAGGAACGGTCGACCGCTGGGAACTGTGCGCCTTTAACAATCTGTGTCGCGACAAATACGAGCGGCTCGGCATACACTGGGATTACGCCCCCACTCCCCTCCTCTCGCGGGAACAGATGGAGTCATTCGCCGCCGAGGCGAGACGGTCGGGCGTCGATCCCTCGATCGTCATCTGGAGCGGCTCGACTCTCACCGAAGATGAGGGACGAAACAACAAACTTTTCGAGGGAAAAGCCGAAAGCACGTCAAACGTTATTGCACTGCCCGGCTGCGGTTGCCCGATTCGGTAACAAGGAGACCACCATGAAACAGACAAGAAACAGCTTCAGCGACGACGAAATAAAGGCGTTCGCCCCGTCGGAAAAGATCGCCATCGTGGCGACGGTGTCGGATGACAACTCGCCCCACCTCACGCTGCTCACCTCTCTCATGGCGGCGGCGCCCGACCGGGTCGTCATCGGCCAATTCTGCACGGGTGAAAGCAAGGCGAACATGGCGGCACGACCTGATA
>DSBH01000298.1 GCA_011056825.1 Deltaproteobacteria bacterium
GTGACGGATGCTCCGCCGCGGCGGTGATGATCCAGTAAAGCCTCTAGCGTGTCTTTCGTGAGCAGGGGGACGTCGCCACAGAGAATCAGCACCGTGCCGCTGAATTTGTTCAGCGCCCGCCTTGCCTGGAGGACGGCGTGCGCCGTGCCGAGCTGGTGTCGCTGAAGAACGAAGAGTACGTCTCCTTCTTGCTTTTCCACGGTTTTCCTGACCTTGTCGGCCTGGTGACCCACCACGAGGACGATTTTTTCGGCGCCGACCGCGCGCGCCGCTTCGATGGGGAAAATCACCATCGGTCTTCCGTGGAGACGGTGCAGGACCTTCGCGCTTTCGGAACGCATGCGCGTTCCCTTGCCTGCCGCGAGAATAACGGCGGCGATCGGGACGTTTTTCTCGTTCGGTTTCATGGCATGGGATCGCTCCGTTTCATGGCGCTCACCTCCGGCGGTATCAGCAGAAGAATTTTTTTTATGGAACGGAGATCGGCCTCCTCGACGACAAAAACGATGTTTCCCAGTCTATATGATTCACGCGGTTTGGGTATCTTGCCCATGGCGGCAAGCAGAAATCCTCCCACCGTTTCGTAATCGCCTTCAGGGACCGTGACGCCGAGGGTTGTCTGAAGGTAATCGGTTTTTACCTGCCCGTCGACAATATAGCGGCCACGCCCGCTCGGCCTGATAAGCGTGGCGGCGCTGTCGTGGTCCTCGTCATTGATATCGCCGACGATTTCTTCCTGGATATCCTCCATGGTAATAATTCCCACGGCGCCTCCGTATTCGTCGACCACGACGGCCATGTGCTCCCCGTGGCGCTGGAGTTCGAGAAAGAGATCACGTGCCCGTTTTGTTTCCGGGACAAACAGGATTTGCCGACGGACACGGCCGTCCCCGTTTTCTTCCGGTACAAGCGGCGCGTCTTTGCCGCGCCGGGCCAGGTCGTCCATGAGGTCGAAAGAGTCGATAATACCCACGATATTGAGTACCTCACGGTCATAGACAGGTATACGCGAGTAGTTCCGTTCTTTCACAACGGCGGCTGCCTCGTCCAGAGTGGCATGAAGTGAAATCACCGCCACGTTGGAGAGTGGGACCATGATTTCCTCAACGGTATACTCTGAAAAATCAAGCACCTTTTTGATCATTTCCTTTTCCATCTGCGTGATGTCCGTGGTGCCTCCCTCGCGCCGCAACAGCGATTCCAGGCCCGACCGAGTAATGTAGGGGGTATAGAAGAGGCCTGCCTGTTTCGAGAAAACATAGATGGCGCTTCGCGATATGCGGGACAGCACGGTTACAACGGGATAGAATATCCAGGACGCCGCCCGGATAAACCAGGCGATGCGGAGAGCCGCCCAGTCGGCATGGTGCTGAAAGAGACTTTTGGGAATAATTTCACCCACTATCAACAGAAGAGGCACCATGACCACGCTGGCCGCCAGGGCGCCTCTTTCCGGCCCCCAGATCAAAATGAAGGTACTGGTCACGAGGGCCGTGTTGCTGATCTGGCAGAGGTCGGTTCCTGTCAGCGTCGTCGACAGGAATCGTTCAGGCTGTTCGAGCAGATCCAGCGCGATTCGCGCCGAGCGCGATCCCGCTGCGGCCTTTTGTCGCACGCGGTTGATGTCGCAGGAGACAAGCGCGATTTCTCCGCCCGAGAAAAGGCCCTCCAGCAATACGATCAGCAGAACGACGATTATCAGAAACGGCAGGACATCGACGATATCAGGAGTCATGAAGAGCTCCTTCCTGTTGATCCCCGGCAACGGTCTTGATGGTCAGCCAGGAGACGCGTGTTTTGCTGATTTTATCGGCCGTGAAGATGAAAGGACCGAAAGAAACAGTTTGTCCCGCCGACGGAAGCTGACCGAAAAGATGCAAAACGAACCCGCCGATGGTATCGAAATCATCTGAGGGGAGTGACGCATTCATCACGTCATTGAAATTCTCGACAGAAAGCATTCCGGAAACGGCGAAGGTGTTGTCCCCGATCCGGCGGATCATGGTGTCCCGCCGGTCCCGTTCACGGTCGATATTCCCGAACAGGCTGTTGAGCAGGTCGGTCAATGTAACGATTCCCGAAACACCGCCATACTCGTCGACAACAACAGCCATCTGAATGCCCTTGATTTTGAAATCAGAAAGCAGCCCGTGAGCGGGACGTTCCTCGGGTATGAAATAGGGTTTCTTCGCCAGGGACCTGATGTTGACCTGTTTCCTCTTCATTCGTTCGGCCAGGAAGTGCTTTGTGTGCAGAATACCGAGAATATCGTCCTTGTCGGTTCCGTAAATCGGAATGCGGGTGTGACGGCGGTCGAGAATTGCCCGCTCCACGTCTTCCAGCGTCATTGAAACGGGAATACAGAACATGTCCACCCGGGGTGTCATGATATCGGCGACTTTCGTTTCCCCCAGTTCGAAAACCCGGTGAATCAACTCTTTTTCCGTTTCTTCAATGGCGCCTTCACGGTGGCCGGCGTCGATAAGTGCCTTGAAATCCTCCTCCATCACCGGCGGAGCAGTGTCGAAGGATTTCCCCGCCGAGGCCCTGACAAAAAAGTCGGAAAGCTTTTCCAGAAACCAGACGACAGGCAGAACGATTTTCGAAATCAACGTCAGCGGAAGCGCCGCGGTGACGGCATATCTCCTTGGATACGTCACGGCGAAGGTCTTGGGTATGGCTTCGCAGAACACCATCACGACCGCCGTGGTCACGATGATGGCGATCCACGTTCCCGAAGATCCCAGGAGAAAGACCATGAGCGATGTCGCGAGGGAAGCGATGATGATGTTGACCGACTCATTGCAGACCATGATGGTCACCAGGAGCCGGCGGGGACGTTCAAGAATTCGCTGTACGAACGATACAAAAGGAAGGCCGTCTTCCTTCATTTTGTGAAGATGCAGATGGGTCAGCGAAAAGAAAGAAGCTTCCGATCCCGACAGAAACGCGGACGAAGCAAGCAAAACCAATAATATTACCAGATTGAGCGTTATCGGGTAGTCCAATTATTCGACGAAGCTCCTCCGGAACTGCAAAAAATCACACATTATTTTGCAAGATAGCTTTATTAACGAAGAAAGTCAACGAGACAGGGCGGGAAACAGGAAAGGTAAAAAATATCCCGGCGCCGCTTCCGCGGCGCCGGGATCCGTTTCAGTATCATCTGTCATGTTCCGATCGGACGATTTCTGTTTACCGTCCCAGCCAGCCGTCGACCTGTTCGCGATTTTCCTCGATAAACCGCAGGGCGTTTTCATAGCGGTCCGAACGCGGTTCGGAATTCCAGGCCATGACCATCTGGAGCTGATTGGCGTCTTTCCATTTGAAATTATTCAAGAAGTTATACACCTCGGGCATGTCGTCCTTCAAACCCTTTCGAACTATCGTGTCGATGTGTTCTTCCTCTCCGAGAACTCCCTTTGGATCTTCGAGGTACTTGAGATCCCACTTGCCGAACATCCAGTGCGGAGACCAGGCGGTGGCAATAATCCATTCCTTGTTGCGGATTGCATTGGCCAACGCCGCCGTCATCATGGAGTCGCTTCCTTCAATGAGTTCCATTTTGTCAAGATTGTACTCCGTGAGTGCCTTTTCAGACAGGCGCATGAGGCCTGCCCCGGGATCGATACCGATTATTTCCCCGTTGAATTTTTCCGCGTTGTCGTTGACTTCCTCTATGGAGTCGATAGTAACGTAGGTCGGTACGGCCCATCCGAGGCGCGCGCCATAGGTAATGGGCCCGAGATTTTCCACATTGTCCTTGACCTTTTTGTAATAATCCGCATGTGTTACGGGAAGCCAGGCCGTAACCATGGCATCAACGTTTCCCGTGCCGACCGCCTGCCACATGGCCGCGGCGGCTACAGGAAGAACTTCAACCTCATAACCCATTTCTTCCTGCAGGACGGCCTGTACCACTGTCGTGCTGGAAGCGGCGCAGTCCCATTCCACGTAAGCGATGCGCACCAGCTTGTCCTGGGCGATGGCCGAACCGGCCGTGAGCAACAGCGCTGCCATTAGGGTAATACAAATCTTGATGAATGTTCCTTTCATAATTGGTACCTCCTTCACGTGTCTGTTAATAAGCTGAAAAATATGTTTACTTGCCGGATGTTCCCGTTCCCACACGCTGCAGAACCCGGTCAAGAATAATGGCCACGATAACGATGGCAATACCCGCCTCGAAACCATTGCCCATCTGGAGCCGCTGAATGGCGCGCCATACCTCGCCACCCAGCCCCCGCGCGCCGATCATGGAGGCGATCACCACCATTGAAAGCGCCAGCATGACCGTCTGGTTTACGCCCGCCATGATTGTCGGTGTTGCCAGGGGAATCTGCAGTTTAACAAGTTTTTGCCACCGGTTCGTTCCGAACGAATCTGCACATTCGATCAATTCGTAGGGGACCTGTCGAATCCCGAGGCAGGTCAGACGTATCGCCGGGGGCATGGAGAAAATGACCGTGGCGAAAATGGCCGCCACTTTACCCAGTCCGAAAAACGGAATCGCCGGAATGAGATAAACAAACGCGGGCATTGTCTGCATTACGTCCAGAATCGGCCAGACGATCCGGTAGACCGTCTGGCTCAGGGCAGCGACAATACCAAGGGGAATGGCGAGAATAATCGCCGTCTTCGTTGCCAGGATCACCAGGGCGATGGTGCTGATCGTGGCCGGCCAGAGGTCCATGTTCCAGATCAACAGAAGTCCTACAAAAGTAAGAATAACAATATTCCTGTTTTTGGCCAGCCAGAGAACCAGCGCCGACGCCAGGAGAATAAACAGCCAGGGCGGGAGAAACAGCATGCCGTCTTCAAGAATTCGTATAAATGACTCCATGACTTCCGTAAAGGCGATGGTAGCAAAGGCGAACTTGTCCACCAGGAAGTCCAGGAATGTTTCTATGGTATGTCCAATGGGTATCCTAGGAATTTGCATTGTTTTTTCCTCGTTCAGCCAGGGCGGCCAGCAGGGCGCCCCTGATAATGACTCCTTTGAGCCTTCCTTCGTTGTTGACGACGGGAAGCGGGTAAGGCGTTTCCGCCATGAGTTGAATCAGCTCCGTCGCCGGAGCCTCAGGCAGCACAGAGGGGAACTCTTCTTTCATAAAAGCGTCCAGCTTCGTTTCGCCCCGCTCGATTGCCTCGGCAGCATCATCGGCGGTGACCAGTCCGACAACCTCGTGGCGGCCGTTTAGCACGAATAACTGTGACAGCCGTTCTTTCTGCATCGTTCTCAGGACCGTTTTGGGTCCGTGCGAGTCGAGATAGGCCACGGCCTTGGCCTTGACCATAACACTTTCCGCGGTGAGAACCTTGGTAATATCGACGTTTTCCACGAAACGCGCCACGTAATCGTCGGCCGGATTGGTGAGAATTTCTTCCGCCGTTCCCATCTGAACAATGGCGCCGTCTTTCATGAGGACGATCCGGTCGCCGATTTTCAATGCTTCATCCAGGTCGTGACTGACAAAAAGAATTGTTTTATGCATGTCTTCCTGAAGTGAAATCAGTTCGTCCTGCATGTCGCTTCGAATGAGAGGGTCCAGAGCGCTGAAGGCCTCGTCCATAAGCAGAATATCAGGGTCCAGCGCGAGGGCGCGCGCGAGGCCCACCCGTTGCTGCATGCCGCCGGAAAGATTTTCAGGGCGGTAATCTTCCCAGCCCTTCAGACCGACCTGCTCGATTGCTTTCATGGAGCGCTCGCGACGAATTTCCGTCTCGACGCCCTGAATCTCGAGGCCGTATTCCACATTATGAAGCACAGTGCGATGGGGAAACAGCGCGAAATTCTGAAACACCATGGCCAGTTTCGTCAGTCGAATTTTCCGCAGGTCCTGATCGTTGAGGCCGGTTACGTCCACGTCATCGATGTAGACTTTGCCCGCCGTCGGTTGTATCAGCCGGTTCACGCAGCGGATAAGCGTTGACTTTCCGCTGCCCGAAAGCCCCATGACCACCACGATTTCTCCCTCGTCGACTTCGAAGGAGGCATTGTTGACACCCACACCGCAGCCGGTCTTTTCGAGGATTTCGTCCTTGGAGGCGCCCTGCTTGAGCAGTTCAAGGGCATCTTTTCTTCGGGAGCCGAATATTTTTGTCAGGTTTTCTATTCGTATTTTTTTTGTTTTCATGGGTTCAGGTATATCTTTCTCCGTAAAAATCGGTTGTACGAGCCTGCATTGTTTATTGTATTAATTACGCCCGGTAGTCGGACGGCATGAGAGGGCTCAGGCAGAATCGTCTATCAAAACAATTGACAAAACGTGCTCTGTTAATATCAATAAAACGGTTCGTTGTCAAATCGACGGCTGCCTCGGGCAGGGAAACTACTCTGAATAACTATGAAATCGTGGTTACCGGGGATAGCCGGTTATGTCGCGTATCCTGCGGTAGAAGGGTCTCAATCGCCGGTACATCTTCTTGTAGACATCCCGGTAAAGTTGGTCATAGAGTGCGTGATTTTTCATGTTCGGTTCGTAGACTTCGCCCGTGTGGGTCATCTCGCGGATTGCCGTTTCGAAATCGGGATGAATGCCTGTTCCGACGGCGGCGTTGATGGCGGCTCCCAGGGCGGAAGTTTCGTAGATATGTGGTTTGGCTGTCGGAAGCCCGAAAATGTCGGCGGTGGTCTGCATGGCGTTCCTGCTGCGCGATCCGCCGCCGGACACTCGCAAGCTGATAATGGGAATCCGTGTCTTTTTCTCGATCCGTTCCTTCCCTTCACGCAGGGCGTACCCCAGTCCTTCAAGAATGGCCCGGTACAGATGACCCCGGGTGTGAACATCGCCGAAGCCGATGACGGCGCCCTTGGCCTCCGGTCCGGGCAGCTTTACTCCCGGCGACCAGTAAGGCTGTAACA
>DSBH01000106.1 GCA_011056825.1 Deltaproteobacteria bacterium
CCTCAACGAACATGATATTCTCTTCATCGACGAGATCCATCGTCTTTCCCACGTCGTCGAAGAAGTGCTCTACCCGGCCATGGAGGATTATTATATCGACATCCTGATCGGCCAGGGTCCGTCGGCGCGGTCCGTGAAACTCGATATCCCCCGTTTCACCCTGGTTGGCGCCACCACGAGGGCGGGCCTCCTCACATCACCACTCCGGGACCGCTTCGGCATGACCTTCCGTCTCGAATTTTACGACGAAGAAGACCTGACTACCATTATCACACGGTCAGCCCGGATTCTGTCGATCGAAGTAGCTGCTTCGGGCGCCCGGGAAATAGCCCGCCGTTCTCGGGGTACGCCCCGTATAGCAAACCGTTTACTGCGGCGAGTTCGCGATTTCGCCCAGGTCAAGGCTGAGGGGAAAATCACCGGTCCGGTTTCACGAGAAGCCCTGGAAATGCTCGACGTGGACCATCGCGGTTTTGACCTCATGGATCGCACGATTCTGCTCGCGGTCATTGAAAAGTTTGACGGCGGCCCCGTGGGCATCGACAGCCTTGCCGCCGCCATCGGCGAGGAGAAAAATACACTGGAAGATGTCTATGAACCCTTTCTTATACAGGAAGGGTTCATGCACCGGACCGCCAGGGGGCGGATCGCCACGAAAAAGGCATACGATCATTTCGACATAACCTGGAAACGAAACGATCCACAGGAACAACTGTTCTGAAACGTGCGGCCGCTGAACAACCAGCACATAGAAGAACCTGTTCCTTCAGACGGCGCCGCGAGGTATGCGTCACGGGTGCGGCCGCTCGTGGGAACGGCGCAATTCCAGGTCGCCGGGAAACGTGGTGTTGCACGAAAAACACACCTGTGCCGCGATCTCCCCGATCTTGAAAGATACGCAGAAAGCACGAATACATAAATATTAAAATATATCGGTAGCTTGCAGTATAATCGGGATGTGGCATTATTATTGCTGTGTTAGGTAATATACCAAATACGGAACGGCAGAAATAACCGGAGTCAATCAATGCAAAAAACACTGGCCCGCGACGTTACCTGCAGAAGCGTCGGGCTTCATTCAGGACGGAAAGTCCGCATGACCATACGGCCGACCGCCGCCGATGAAGGTATCGTCTTCTGTAGATCGGACGTCGGTCGTGACAATATGATACAAGCCACGCCATCGAATGTTTCCGATACGACGCTGGCAACCACGCTGGGATTGAACGGAACCCGGATTTCCACGGTGGAACACCTTCTTTCAGCCCTTTTCGGTCTCGGCATCGACAACGCCGTGGTTGAAACCGACTCGTTTGAAATTCCCATCATGGACGGAAGCTCCGAGCCCTTTGTCGCACTCCTTAAAGAGGCGGGCCTGGAAGAACAGCACAAGGAAAAGAAGTGCCTCGTTATAACAAAACCCCTCTCGGTCACCGACGGCGTGGGGACGGTGTCGCTTCATCCGTCGGACATGTTTGAAATAACCTGTCACATTGATTTCACTCATCCCGCCGTGGGGAAGCAATCGCATCACCTTGTTTTTTCACCTGATATGTATGAACGGACTATATCTCCGGCGCGCACCTTCGGATTTCTTCACGAGGTGGAATACTTACAGGCGAAAGGCCTTGCCTTGGGTGGATCACTCAAAAACGCGATAGTCCTGAACGGCACGAAAGTAATCAACAAGGAAGGACTTCGCTTCCCCGACGAATTCGTGAAGCATAAAATTCTCGACGCCATCGGCGATGTTTCTCTTCTAGGTGTTCCTATCCGGGGGCATCTGGTGGCGCGACGATCCGGCCACAAGCTGAACAACATGTTGCTCCGGACACTGCTGCAGCGACCGGATTGCTGGACGATGGAAACGTTGGAACCGGATATCGCCGCACAACCATCGCAGGCCACGGTGGAAAAGGCCGCCGGGTCCGTCCAAGCCTAAATAATCCTTGCTTTTTTGAATCCCCTTTCCTATTATCAGTAGTTCCGTTACGGTGTCCCCGACGGGAGTCCCTTCGGCGGATTCCGTCAAGCATCTCTCCCGTTCACAGGAGAACTCCGAAGCAGAAAAAAGTAATTCTCGTTCGTCCGAGCGCCGGAGGCGGCACGGAAACAGGCAACGCGAATAATCGGTCGAGAATGAACTCTACGATCAGAAAGTTTTTTTTCTTACTCTTCCTGGCAGCGGCCGTCTTTGCCGCTGGAACGGCCCCCGTAAACGCCCAGCAGGCCAACATAACGGACGTCATCGTAACAAATTCCGAAGAAAATGTGATCGTCTACCTCAGCCTGGGGAATTGCTTTACTCCGGAAATGGAGGAGGCCGTTTTCGCAGGCATCACAACCACCTTCATCTTTACCATTGAACTCTACCGGCATCGAAGCATCTGGTTCGACAAAAAGATCTCGTCCGTCACAATACGTCACTCAATGAAATACGACAATATCAAGCGGACACTCTTCGTTTCCTACTCACACCGCGGCGTGCGAGGAGAACCCGAACAATTCACGGATTTTACGAAGGCCCAGCGGGCTATGACGGACCTGAACGGCGTGCCTGTGGCCGAACTGGCGGATCTCGACCGGGGTCGCCGATATTACGTGAGAATCAGGGCGGAGCTCGACAAGGTTCCGTTACCGATGGACATCAAGAACACTATGCTTTTTTCGTCGTTGTGGTATTTTGAAACGGACTGGGTCCGCCAGGATTTCGTATACTGACGTGATATGAAAATGGAATCCACATCACAAGACCCCAAAGAACGCGCCCGGCGCCGCAGGGAACGGGTTATCATCGTCGTCACCATTCTGGTCTTTGTCACCCTGACCCTGCTCGAAAGCCGTCTCATCGGCACGGAAACGCCGCTTTCCTTCTCCGGCGAAGTGCTCATTTTCGGGCTTATCAACATCAACCTGATTCTTATCATTTTGCTTATTTTCCTGATCATCAGGAACCTTGTCAAACTCATATTCGAACGGCGGCGGGGCATCCTCGGATCCAAGCTTCGTACGAAACTGGTGGCCGCTTTCGTCAGCCTTTCGCTGATACCGACCGTCGTTCTGTTTCTTATTTCCATACAGTTTCTCTCTTACAGCATCGACAACTGGTTCAATGTGAAAATCGGCAGGGCGCTTGATTCGTCTCTCGAAATCGGCCAAAACTACTACCAGGCATACAGCGAAAGCGCCATTCACGCGGCCAAGGAATTGAGCCGGGAAATAACCGAGCGGAAACTTTACGAACGCGACGCGGCCGACCGGTTGAATGAACTGCTGGAGCAGTACCAGGAGATTTTCAATATCGAGACGGTCGAAATCGTTCTTGACAACCGGCAGGAACAGTTCTTTCTCCCCCACCCGGCTCACCCGGACCTCCATCCCCAGAAGCTGGCGGCGCACATGGTGGACGATGTATACCACGGCCGGGAACTTTCCAGCATACAGGCAACCGGCGGGGGCGAGCTTATCACCGGCATCGTGCCCATCTATATAAATTTCGAACTGCAGGACGTGATCGGCGTTGCCATGGCCGGCCACTTCATCGCCGGCGACCTGGCCGAAAAGCTGTCTCATATTTCGAAGACTTCCGAAGAATACCGGCAGTTCAATCTCCTGAAAAGCCCCATCAAGTCGAGCTTCATCGTAACCCTTTTCATCGTCACCCTGCTGATTATTTTCTCGGCCACCTGGTTCGGGCTGTACCTTGCGAAGGGCATCACCGTCCCGATTCAGGATCTCGCCGAGGCGACCAACGAGATATCCGGAGGCAATCTCGATTACCATATCGACGTGCTTGCTGACGACGAGATCGGAGTGCTCGTCGATTCCTTCAACCGCATGACGGAAGACTTGAAAAAAAGCAGCGACGAACTCAAAAAAGCCAATATTCACCTTGACGAACGCCGGCATTATATGGAGACGGTGCTTCGGAATGTTTCGGCCGGCGTCATATCCCTTGATCGAAACGGCGTTATCACCACCATTAACCGGGCCGCCGAAACCATGCTCGGCATTAAAACTTCGAAAGTGCTCAACAAACCCTTTGAAACGGTGTTGAAGCCCGAGCACAAGAGCATGGTCTCCGAATTTCTAACGGAACTGCGGCAGAGCGGAGGAGATTTCCTGGAAAAGCAGGCCCAGCTCATGCTGCAGGACAAGGTGCTGACTGTCCTTATATCCACGACGATCCTGCGGGACGACAGCAATAACTACATGGGCATGGTGGTTGTTTTCGAAGATATATCGCAACTTCAGAAGGCCGAGCGGATCGCCGCCTGGCGGGAAGTAGCCAGACGGATCGCCCACGAGATAAAAAATCCACTGACGCCGGTCAAGCTTTCGGCGGAGCGCCTGCAGAAAAAATACGGCAACAAGATGGAAGGAAAGGAACGGGACGTTTTCCGGGAATGTACGGGGGCTATTGTAAACCAGGTCGACATTCTCAAAAATCTTGTGGACGAATTTTCAAAATTCGCGCGGCTGCCCCTTTCAAACCCCGTGCCCAACGACATGAACGAGGTTATCGAGGAGCCCTTCCTGCTCTTTCAGGACGCTCACAAGAACATCGATTTTGTTTTCACCCGGCAGCCCGGTCTCCCCGTCGTTATGGTCGATGCCGAGCAGATCAGGCGGGTCATAGTGAATCTTCTGGATAACGCCGTGTCGGCCGTCGCCTCGGAAGACGGAAGGAAAAAAATCGAGGTGGCCACGATGGTGAGCCCGGACGGCAAGCGGGTCCGTGTCGAGGTCAGCGACAACGGCGTGGGCATCGAACCCAAAGACAGGATGAAACTGTTTGAACCCTATTTTTCAACGAAAAAATCGGGTATGGGACTGGGGCTCACCATTGTCAGTTCAATCGTGAACGACCACAACGGCATGGTGGGAATAAAAGACAACCACCCCCGGGGAACGACGGTTTATTTTGATATCCCTGGTACAGAGGATTGGAACCATGAGCAAATCCATACTGATCGTCGATGACGAGGAAAGCATCCTTCAATCGCTGACCGGCATCCTGCAAGATGAGGGATACGAAGTAATTGGGGCGGAAAGCGGCGAAGCCTGCCTTTCCCTTATCGAACAGGAGCTGCCCGACCTGGTGTTACTCGACATATGGCTTCCGGGAATCGACGGTCTCGAAACACTGGAACAGATCAAATCAAAACATTCTGCCATTCCCGTGGTCATTATTTCCGGCCATGGTACGGTTGAATCGGCTGTGAGGGCCACCAAACTGGGCGCTTTCGATTTTATAGAAAAACCCCTCTCTCTGGAAAAGGTCGTGCTCGTCGTAAATCACGCTATCGAGCAGAGCAGGCTTCAGGAAGAAAACCGGCTCCTGAAAGAACGATATCACCAGGATTATGAATTGCACGGCGAAAGCGCCGTGATACGGGAGCTGAAAGAGATGATCGAGATCATCGCCCCCACCAATGCCTGGATACTGATCATGGGGGAAAACGGCACCGGCAAGGAGCTCGTGGCTCGTTCCATTCACACGAACAGCCGCAGGGCCGGAAACCCCTTCGTCGAAGTGAACTGCGCAGCCATACCGGAAGAGCTCATCGAAAGCGAATTATTCGGCCACGAAAAAGGCTCTTTCACGGGCGCCACGACGAAGAAACGGGGCAAGTTCGACATGGCCAACGAAGGCACTCTCTTCCTCGACGAAGTAGCCGACATGAGTCTCAAGGCCCAGGCAAAAATCCTTAGAATTCTTCAGGAAAAGAGATTTCAGCGGGTGGGCGGCACGAAAATCATCGAAACGGACGTGCGCGTCCTGGCGGCCACCAACAAGGACCTGGAACAAGAAATGGAGGTCGGCCGGTTCCGCCAGGACCTGTTTTACCGCCTCAACGTGATTCCGCTGTTTGTTCCCCCCCTTCGTGACAGGAAAGAAGATATCCCTCTTCTAGCGGAACATTTTATCAGCGAGTTCGCCGCCAAAGAAGGGAAATTCCTGACGGGCATCGAAGGCGAGGCGCTGGAGCTGCTCATGAACCACAGCTGGCCGGGAAACGTCAGGGAACTGAAAAACATTATCGAGCGGATCGTGATCATGTGTCGCGGCGAAACCATAACCGCCGCCGACATACCGACGCTTCCGAGCATCGCCGACCCCGCGAAAGAGCCGTCGGGCATGTCCGGCGCCGCTTTTTCGGACACCTTCCGGAAAGCAAAAAAGCTGTTCGAAAAGGCCTACATCACCCGCAAGCTTTCAGAACACGACTGGAACATCTCGAAGACGGCCGAGGCAATCGGGCTTGAACGGAGTAACCTGCACCGTAAAATCAAGTACTATGGGCTTGATGAAGAGAAAGAAAAGAAAGACGCCTCGGCGAAATAACCGCCCACATCCGCCCGTGCCGGTCGTAACCGGCTGGTATGATCAGCAGCGGACGATCCCGGGCAAAAGCTAGGAAAGATTGGCGGCGATCTTGTCGTGTATCCGCTGCGAGGCGGTCCTGTCGCCCAGCACACCCACGCGTACCGAGACGTTGGTCAGGTTTTTCGACTTGTACTGCACGGAGATACGCACACGCTCGTTGTCAATGAGCGCCTCTATCCGCGCATTGCCGATTTCCTTGCTGGGAACGACATCAATGGCCTGCATATCGGCCACGACCCGTTCGCAGGCAGCCCACACTTCCTCAAACGAATTCGGGTAATCGGTTTTCAGTTCACCCTGGACGTACACGTAAGTACCCGCTCCCGCCGTTACGGCGGCGCCTCCCACGATGAGGGGCGCACAACCCGCGAGGAATAGAGCGATGATTACCACCGGAAGAATACAGGAATTGTTAAAGCGCTTCACCATAGCGTGCTCCTTTTGTACCGCGGTATCGTCCGCGGAAGTACGA
>DSBH01000283.1 GCA_011056825.1 Deltaproteobacteria bacterium
AGTGTCGAGGCGGCGTTACAGGATGGCTATGATTTTATTTTTGCCAACAAGCACTGTGAACCGGTCTTTAACCAGTCCGCGTGGTATCGCATTCGAAGGCGAACCGAGGACGCGGAGTTCAATAGCTGCATGTACCAGCCCACAGGGTGGGAGAGCCCCCTTCGATTTGTAGCCATGCGGATTCCCACGGCGCCCACCGCCAGAAAGCCGGTTCAGTGTGAACTGTTTGAAGAGAATCAGTATCTATACCGGATTTTCTGCACAACCCTCGGCGGTAAAGCTCATGAAGTCATTGCAACATACGATAAGCGCGCCGACGTTGAGAACCTGGTTGGCGAAGCAAAGCGCGAAGGGCTCGACGCGATCCCCTCGGGCAGGTTTAAAAACAACCATGCATTTTTCCAGATTGCCATGCTGGCCTATAATCTCTGGCGCTACTTCAAAATGCTGGCCCAGCTCTGCGATGCGAAGGTTCCCCGTTTTGCGGGCGTGAAAGACAATACGATTCGTATTGCCCGGCTGAAGTTGCTCATGATCGCAGCCAAGGTGGTCCGGCCAGGCAATCGAGACAAGGTGAAGTACTCGATTCACGACACCAGGACACCTGGGCTTCTCCTTTTTTATGAGTTTCTTGATCGACTGCGCCTCGAAAAAAAACAGGTGCGCAACGCTTCAATATTTTGAGCGATTCGGTGCAAGGAATTTCTTGCACCGGGTCGCATAAAGGATGCGAGAACGCTCCGTTAGAGCTCGGACATGCTATAAATCAGGTAGGTTCGTTATTAAAATGAGGATGGCGTGCAAGATTCAGGTAATAAGTTAACTACGTCCCCTTCTTCACAACTTCCGCCAGCACGGGACCGATTCCCTGCACCTCGGCCAGTTGTTCTTTCGAGGCCCGACGTACGCCGGAAACGGTTTTGAAGTGTGCCAGGAGAGCCCTTTTCTTCGCGGGGCCGATGCCGGGGAGGTTGTCCAGTTCGGAAGCAAGATCCTCTTTTTGTTTTAATGTCCGGTGGTACGTGATGGCGAAGCGATGAGCTTCGTCGCGGACGGCCTGAAGAATCCTGAGCAGCTCGGGTGAACGCGACAGGTAGAGAGGATTCTTTCTACCCGGCAGGTAGACCCGGTCTGTATCGGTCCGAAGACCTCCGGAAATTGTTTTTTCACGGCGGGCCTCCTTGGCGAGGCCCAGAACGTCAACAGTGTCGATACCCGATTCTTTAAGAACGCGCAGGGCGACGGCGAGTTGTCCCCGTCCGCCGTCCACGACAACGAGGTCGGGATGCTCAGAGTCGCCTGCAAAGCGCCGCTTCAGTACTTCGTACATCATGGCGTAGTCGTCGGCGCCTTTCACGGTACGGATTTTATACCGGCGGTAGCGGTTCTTATCGGGAACGCCGTCGGTGAAAACCACCTGCGATCCCACGGCGTTCCGTCCCTGTATGTTCGATATGTCGAAGCACTCGATACGGTGCGGCACGGCGCGGAGTCCCAGTTTCGCCGCAAGTTCCTCAAGCAGCGCCGCCCGCTTTTCTCCCTGCTCCCGGTCGACACGCAACGCCGCGACGGCGTTCTGTTCGGCCATACGCAACAGGTCGCGTCGCACGCCCCGTTGTGGAACCACCAGGCGTACTCTGCCGCTCCGCCTGTCTGAAAGCCACTCCTCGATGACCCGCCCGTCATCTGGGCAGACAGGAATAACAACTTCCCGGGGAATAAAGGGGCTGTCATCGTAGTGCTGCTTCAGAAGCGACGCCACGATTTCTTCCGTTGTCGCCCTGGCGGCGGGCAGACGAAGAACCCGCTGGTCGGCCACGGTTCCCGCGCGGACGCTGATCATGTAGGCCGACAGGCGGTCACCTTCCCTGGCAAGTCCGAACACGTCCCGGTCCCGGAATGACGGGTCGACGATGCGCTGTTTCTCGAAGGTCTGTTCCATCGCGCCCAGCAGGTCACGCAGGCGGGCGGCTTCTTCGAAATTGAGTGAATCCGCGGATTCACGCATCTTTTTACGTATCAGCGAGGCCAGTCGTTTCTGCCTTCCTTCCATAAACAGGACAGCCTCCCGAAGAATATCGGCATAGTCGTCTTTGCCGACATATCCCACGCAGGGAGCCGAGCAGCGTCCGATCTGGTATTCCACGCAGGGACGCCGACGACTCGCGAACTCGCGATCCCGGCAGGTCCTGAGCGGGAAGAACCGGTTCAGCAGGTGGAGGGTTTCCTTGACGGCGGTACTCGAGGCATAGGGACCGAAATAGCGGGCCCCGTCTTTTTTCATGCGCCGCACCAATTCGAAGCGGGGAAAATCCGCCCGCGTGTCGAGACGGATGCTGAAATAATTTTTGTCGTCCCGAAGCATGACGTTGTAACGGGGTCGGTGTTTCTTGATGAGGGCGTTTTCAAGAATCAGGGCCTCCTTTTCGGTGCCCGTCAAAACGTAGTCAAAATCGTCGATCCGGGCGCGCAAAAAGGGAATCACCGGACGGTCCGCGCCGTCGCCGAAGTAGGACCGTACCCGGCTCCGCAGATTTTTTGCCTTGCCCACGTAAATAATCCGCCCCTGGTGGTCTTTCATGAGGTAGACGCCGGTCGCGGCGGGCAGCGAGGAAAACTTTTCAGCGAGGGCTTCAGGAACGCGCGCCATGAGTGCCTCCCCATTCCCAGATGCCCAGTTCAGTATGCAGGTTTTTCAGTTCCCTGATCCGGTCCCGGAACTTCGCGGCCCGTTCGAATTCGAGTTTCTTCGACGCCTCTTTCATTTCTCGAGAAAGTTCTTCAATTGACTGAATAATTTCTTCTTCGGACAGGGGCGCTTCCACGGCCTCGGCCACGGGAACGGTGACGTAATCAGCTTCGTAGACGGACGTGAGAATGTCGCTGATGGCCTTCGTGATGGTCTCGGGCGTTATACCGTGGGCCTCGTTATAACGCTCCTGGATTGATCGGCGTCTCTTCGTTTCATCCAGGCATCGCTGAATTGATTTGGTAATGACATCAGCGTACATGATGACATGGCCGTTCACATTGCGCGCGGCACGTCCGCTGGTCTGAATAAGTGAACGTTCCGAGCGCAGAAATCCCTCTTTGTCGGCATCGAGAATAGCCACCAGGGAAACCTCGGGAATATCAAGGCCTTCCCGAAGCAGATTGACTCCCACCAGGACATCGTAGATTCCCCGGCGGAGATCGCGTATAAGAGCCACCCGCTCCAGGGTTTTCACGTCCGAATGAAGATAGGCCGCCCTGACACCCAGGTTACCGAGATATTCCGTGAGATTCTCTGCCATGCGTTTTGTCAGGGCCGTCACCAGGACCCTCTCGCCGGCCCCGGCGCGGGCGGTGATTTCTTCCAGCAGATCATCCACCTGGCTTGTTGCCGGTTTAACGCCGATTTCCGGGTCCATGAGCCCCGTGGGCCGAATGATCTGTTCCACCACCCTGCCGTCGGCCTTTGCGAGTTCGTAATCGGCGGGCGTGGCGGACACGCAGATCCACTGTCGTTGAATACGTTCGAATTCTTCGAACATGAGGGGCCTGTTGTCCAGCGCCGAGGGAAGCCGGAACCCGTATTCCACCAGGGTTTCCTTGCGCGACCGGTCGCCCCTGTACATGCCCCGGAGCTGGGGTATCGTGGCGTGGCTTTCGTCGATAACGATGAGCGCGCCGTCGGGCAGGTAATCCATGAGCGTTGGCGGCGGCTCGCCCGGCCTGCGACCCGTCAGGTGACGCGAATAATTCTCGATGCCCTGGCAGTAGCCCATCTCTTCCAGCATTTCCAGATCGAAGCGGGTTCGCTGTTCCAGGCGCTGGGCCTCGAGGAGCTTGTTGTTCTCCCGGAGTTCTGTCAAGCGCTCGAAAAGTTCTTCCCGAATAGTCACTACCGCCCGTTTCATGTCCTCGGCGGGCAGGACATAGTGGCTTCCGGGAAAGATGGCGATGTGCTCGAGCCGTTCCAGGACGTTGCCTCGCAGGGGGTCGACAATCGAAATGGCGTCCACCGTGTCACCAAAAAATTCCAGACGGATGACACTCTCTTCCGTTGAAGGAGGAAAGACTTCCACTACGTCGCCCCGGACCCGGAAGGTTCCCCGGTGAAAATCAACGTCGTTCCGGTCGTACTGGATTTCCACGAGCCGCCGGAGCAGGGCGTTGCGGTCCATCTCGTCGTTCAGGGCAAGCCGCACCTGCATGTCCCGGTAGCTCTCGGGAGAACCGATGCCGTAGATGCAGGACACGCTGGCCACGATGATCACGTCCCGCCGCTCCAGGAGCGACCGTGTAGCCGAGTGGCGCAGCTTGTCAATTTCATCGTTGATGGAGGCGTCTTTTTCAATGTAGGTGTCCGTACCGGGAAGGTAGGCCTCGGGCTGGTAATAGTCGTAATAACTGACGAAATATTCCACGGCGTTGTCCGGAAAGAGGGTTTTGAATTCGCTGTAAAGCTGGGCCACCAGCGTCTTGTTGTGCGCGATGACCAGAGTGGGACGCTGAAGACGTTCTATCACGTTGGCCACGGTGAATGTCTTGCCTGATCCCGTTACGCCCAGCAAGACCTGGCAGGGAAGGTCCGATTGCGCGCCGCGCGCCAGTTCGTCAACAGCATGCTCCTGGTCGCCTGCGGGCTTGAATTCACTGACCAATGTAAATGTTTCCATGATATTTTTATCTCCTCCATAATCGTCAAAAACCTATCACGTCGCCGCGCCGGCCGCAACATGGGAATATCTTTCATTTCTTGACAGTGGAGACGGGCGGGTGCTACTAAGGAAAGTCGCCGTATTCGCGGTTGCGGACGGTGTTACTTTTAGCAGGAGAATTGTATGAAACGATGGAACGGATGGGGTGACCCCTCGGTCACCATGGATCTTCCCGAACAGGGAGAATCACTGCTGAAGGACAGTCTCGGCGAGGGAACGCCCCAGATTGATTACGAACGGGGAAAATTCCTGGAGCGGATGCCAAAAAGCCGCCTTCCACAACATCCTCTCATAATGACCGATCCCGAAGCACGGCTCGATCACGCCCACGGCCAGAGCCTTCCCGACTGGATAGGTCTTCGCACGGGCATGCTGAATCGTTTTCCCGACGGTGTCGCTTTCCCTTCCAACGCCGGTGAGGTGCGGTCGCTGGTCGATCTCGCGGAAAAACAGAAAATCTCCCTCATTCCCTACGGAGGCGGGACGAGCGTCCTGGGACATCTGACGGTGCCGGAAGAGAAACAGCCCGTTCTGAGCCTGTCGCTCAAGCGTCTGAACCGCATAGTCGACCTCGATGAAAAAAGCCTGCTGGCCACCTTCGAGGCCGGCATTATGGGACCTGATCTGGAAGCCCATCTCCAGGCGAGAGGATTCACCCTGGGACACTATCCACAATCTTTTGAATACTCCTCCCTGGGCGGCTGGATCGCCACCCGTTCCTCCGGCCAGTACTCAACCAGGTACGGCAGGATTGATCAGCAATTCCAGGGCGGCACGGTGATCGCGCCCCGGGGCGAACTGGTCATGCGCCCCTATCCTGCTTCAGCCGCCGGACCGGATCTTCGACATCTCGTCCTGGGTTCCGAGGGGCGTCTCGGCGTCATTACCGAAGCAACCATGAAAATATCGCCCCTGGCGTCCGGCGAGGAGGATCATATTTTCGGTCTTTTCTTCCCCTCGTGGGAGCAGGGCGTCGAGGGCGTGAGAAATCTCTTCGCCGCCGGCATTCCCCTGCTCACGGTACGCCTGAGCAACGCGCGGGAAACATCGATCAACCTGGTTTTTTCGGGCCACGAACGCGCCACGGCCTTTCTCAAACGCTACCTCCCCCTGCGGGGCGTTCCCGCCGACGAGGGCTGCATGTGTCTCCTGGGATTCCGCGGACCGCACCGACTGGTATCGGCGGCGCGGAAGGAAGTGGGAACGATCCTGAAGGAAAAAAATGCCGTTCCCCTGGGGAAGGCCATGGGCGAAGCCTGGAAGAAACATCGGTTTCTGATGCCTTACCTGAGAAACACGCTCTGGAACATGGGATACGCCGTGGAAACGGTGGAAACAGCAGTAACCTGGAACCGGGTCGTTCAGACTGTTGACGCCATGGAACGGGCCATGGCGGAAAGCCTGGCCGATATGGGAGAGCCGACGCTTACCTTCTCGCATCTTTCCAGTCCCTATCCGACGGGAACCAATCTTTACACCACCGCCCTTTTCCGCATAGCATCCGACCCGGAAGAAACGCTGGAACGATGGAAGCGCTTCAAGGAGGCGGTATCCTCGGCCATTGTCACGTGCGGCGGCACCATCAGCCACCAGCACGGCGTGGGAATCGATCACAAGCCCTGGATCACGGCCGAAAAAGGACGTGCCGGTATGGACGTCCTGGCGGCGGCCTGCGCCTCCCTCGATCCCGGTGGAAGGATGAACCCGGGGAAACTTCTGTGACGCCATGGACAAACAGACACATCCGGCCTTTCCCGGTCGACTGAATCCGCCCTGCGGCGATATTCCGCCCGACTGGGATATCATTGTCATCGGAGGCGGCGTGACAGGTGCGGGTATTCTACGGGAAGCAGTCCGGCTGGGATTCCGGACCATTCTCCTGGAGCAGGCCGATTTCGCCTGGGGTACGTCGAGCCGTTCCTCGAAACTTGTTCACGGCGGCCTCCGTTATCTCAGGGAGGGCAGAATTTTTCTTACCAAGGCGTCAGTGGAAGAACGACAGCGCCTGTTGCTGGAGGCGCCGGGACTTGTCGAACCCCTGGGTTTTCTGCTGCCCCTTTACCAAGGGCGGAATCCCGGCAAAACGATCCTGTCCACGGGTCTCACCCTTTACGAC
>DSBH01000281.1 GCA_011056825.1 Deltaproteobacteria bacterium
ACGCTGGTAAGCTGATCGCGAGGAAAAGGAAGGAGGATACGGCCATGTTGATGCGACACACGGGAGAAGGCGATTTGAGACTGTACAATCGGTACACGACGATATTCATCCTGAGCGTGTGGGGATTCGTGATCGTCATCGCGTCGTTCCTCTTTCTGTACGCGGGCTACTGGATCGATCTCCGGCTCGGCACGCAGCCGACCTTTATGCTGGGACTCTTTCTCCTGGCGATATTCCTCTCGGTGGGTCGTTTCTACTGGGAGGCCTGGCAGAAGCGAAACGTACGGTGACTCCGACCTCCATCAACTGACATGCGACATCACTGCGGGCCCCCTTTTCCGCCGAAAAGGGGGCCTTTCAGCGTCGGTACGGAGATTGGAATAATTCTATTATGCCTCCGACCGGCCTGACATTCCTTTATTTTTGACCTTCCCGTATACTTGTGATGGAAATCACACAATGAGGTGTCCCCTCACCATGCCGAGAGGCTTCAAGTCATATTTTTTTATTGACACAACATGTTGATTTCTTTAAGGTCGAGATAAATCTGAAGGTAGCCGAGTTGCTGTGAATTCGATCTGAAGCATGCGGTTATAACTTGTGTTTTTCGCATGCTGTTCCGGGTTGCTTGCGGTTGTGTTCGTGCACCGGATGTGCCAGCAGGGCTATTTGGCAGGGCGGGATACGGTTTGACACTACATTTTAATTATTCCTTCCACAGATAGAGTTCCCGCTTTTCTTTTTCATAAGGTCGCTCGGCGGAGGTTACGGGCTTCACGGATGATCACGATCCGGTGGGCTGTACGCCGGCAGTATGGTGGGTTTCTCAATTTGTTGCTGCGACAGGTCGGTCGACAGGCATTCTTAGAAGACAATAAAATGTAAAGGTGGGGGCATGAAAAAGATCGCTGTACAGTCAGCCCGTATTCCGGGCGTATTGCAAACCAGGGTGATTTTTCCGGTGCTGGTTGTTTTGTGCTGGTGTTTCCTGTTTACTTCTTCCGTTCAGGCGATGGATCTTATGTAGGCCTTCAGCCTGGCCCTGGAAAACGATCCGCGCTTCGTGGGCACGGGCTATGAGAGCGGGGCAACAAGAGAAAAACTCCGCCAGGCCTGGGGAGAGGTGCTGCCCGTTTTGTCCGCCGAAGGCGTTCACACGGAAACATCCCAGGATATTATCAGCAGCGATAACCAGGTGTACGGTTCGGGCAAGTCATCCTTTCCCGTGACCGAGTATACGCTTTCGCTTACGCAGCCCCTGTTCAATTTCGCGTCCTTTGTCGGCATCAAACGGGCAAAGGCGCTTGCCAGGGGCGCCGATCTTGAGTTGACGGCGGCCAGGCAGGATCTTGCTGTCCGTGTCGCTGTCGCCTATTTCAGCGTTCTTGCGGCCCGCGACCGGCTGGGAGTAACCGCGGCGGAAGAAGCGGCCGTGGCCCGCCATTACGAACTCATCAGCGAAAAGTTCAAAAAGGGTCTCACCACGAAGACGGAATACTATGACGCGAAGGCGCGTCTTGCCGAGGTGCAGGCCAACAGGCTGGCAACGGAAAGCGACCTCGACGACGCGCGTCAGGCCCTGTCAGAGATTGTCGGCCGTCATGTCGAGGAGCTTACGCCGGTTCAGGAAGAGCTGCCGCTTGTCACGCCTGATCCCGCCGACGCCGATTCCTGGATCGATGCAGCAGTCGATCAGAACCCGGCCCTGGAGGCAACGCGTCAGACCGTGGAGGCCGCGCGCCAGGAGATCCGCCGCCAGAAAGCCGGACACTATCCCTATGTCAACGTGGAAGCGAACCACAACTGGCGCGAGACAAAGGGGACTCTCTTCGGCGGCGGCAGCGAGGTGGAAACGGATAACCTTCTCGTGCGCCTGAACGTGCCGCTTTACCAGGGGGGTATCATCAGTTCCCGCACCAGGGAAGCGGCGCTGCTCATGAACGCCACCCGCCAGGAGGAGGAACGGCAGGCCCGGGCCCTGCAGCGGGAAACCAGGGCGGCCTATTACGGCGTGGGCAATTCCATCGAGCGGGTGAATGCTCTCAGCGAGGCAGTAGAGGCGCAGAGTCTGGCGCTGGAAGGCAAAAAAGAAGGGTACCGATCAGGGCTTTTTACGATCCTGGCCGTTCTTGACGCTGAACGTGATTTATCGCTGGCGCGCCAGAACTATGCCATGGCTCGTTACGACTATATTATCAACAGCCTGAATCTCAAGAAGGCGGTGGGAACCCTCAGCGACGACGATGTAGTCGCCGTTAACGAATGGCTCGGGAATTCACATTAAAAAAAGGCTTTCAGCAGCAGGCGAGCGACGCTCCCCATTCGAGGTAAAACGACAATGTTAAGCATCATCAAAAAAGGCGCCGGGAACGGCGGGAACAAAAGGAAAGAAAGGCGGAAGAAACGCGAGGAACGCCCCTTCCGGTTTGAAAGCTTGGAACCGCGCCTGCTCCTGTCCGCCGAACTGGGAATCCCTCCGGCTGATCCCGAGGACCTGTCGCCGATATTGGCGCCCGTTGTGGAGAACGTGAATCGTTTCAACGATGTGACCACGACACCCGCGGGCGACGGCGTTACCGGGGAGAATGAACCGCTGAATGACGAACCGGACGAATCTGCAAAGTCTTCTGAGCAGGAAACTTCCGGGTCCGAACAGGAAGAAGATGCCGCGCCGGAGGAGAAAGCGGCCTCTGATTCCGAATCGGACGAAACGTCCGACGAAGGCGAAAATAGCGAATCCGGTGATGATGCGGGGTCGATGAATGATGAGTCTCGTGCCGACGGGAGTGAAGCCGGGACAGCAGGGGATGAGAACGACGTCGCAATGTCGGAAGGCGATGATGGGGAAACCCGGAACCAAGTCACGCCCGATCAGTCCGTGAGTGAAGAACCTTCCGTCAAGACGGAGCAACCCCTGCTGCAGGGTCCCGATGCCGCCCTGTTCATGGATTCGGGACTTCGCCAGGTCATTGTCGTTGATTCTTCCGTGACGGATTACACGTCACTTCTGGAAGCCCTGACCGATTCCCGTCCAGATGCTGCCGTTTTCGATATGACCGTTGAAGCAGGAACACAGCCTGTGACGACGACCGTGCGAGCGGACGGGGCGGACGCGGCAGGCGGAATCATCGTCGAAACCGGGCCGGAGGATGTATCCTCGTTCTTCGTTGAAAGTGATCGTTACGACGGTGCCGAGGCATCCGATGAACCGCTCTTCGACGTGTATATCATCGACGGAGAACGGGACGGCATGGACCAGCTCACGTCGATCCTGGACCGCTACGACAATCTCGACGCTGTTCACATCCTGTCCCACGGCGCCATGGGCGCGGTTCACCTCGGAACCACCGTCGCCACCATCGACGACCTTAAAAAACGCCGAGCCGACGTGGAAGCATGGGGCAGGGCGCTGAATGCGGGTGGCGACATCCTGTTGTACGGGTGCGACATCGCCGCGGGCGGAGACGGTGTCGCCTTCGTGGAAAAACTGGCCTCGCTCACCGCCGCCGACGTGGCGGCCTCCGACGACGCCACGGGACATGCCGCCCTGGGTGCCGACTGGGATCTGGAATACGCGACCGGACCTGTTGAAACGCCTGTTGTCGGGATCGGCGATTACGGTTATCTGCTGGAGACATTTATCAGTAACGGCGATGACGAAACGTTTGAGGGTACCGCCGGTAACGACACGTTCAAATTTGACGACGGCTGGGGCGGCGATACCATCGTCAACGGCGGCGGAAGCAACACCATCGACTTTTCCGATGTGTCGGCCGATCTCACGTTTACTTTTCATTCCGACGGTACCGTGTCGGTCACGGACGGTGAAAGCGTGCTCAATCCCGCCGAAGGCATCGGCACCATTATCGCCGGTTCCGGCGACAACAATTTTGTCTTTGAGCGGGGTGCGACGTTTTCCGGCACCATAAACACCTCTTCCGGCGGCGCCAACACACTTGATTTTTCCGGTGTCACTCACGAAATCGATCCCTCCGTCGAGGAAGAAGACCGGACCGGCCTCGATCTGGAATTCACCATTCACGGCGACGGGACCGTTTCGGCAGCCGCTGACGGTTCAGGCATTATTAACCACCTTGGAAACATCGACCATATCATCGGCGGGAGCGGCGACAACCGTTTTGCCTTTGCCGACGGCGCAACCTTTGCCGGCACCATCGACGGCGGCGAAGGCGGGACCAATACCCTTGACTATGCCGCTTATGACAGCAGTGTCTCCGTCGACCTGACCGCGGAGACGGCCACGGGCGTTACCGGCGGTATCAGCAATTTTTCAAACATTGTGGGCGGCGCCGGCAACGACATCCTGATTGGCGATGAATATGCCAACGAGATTACCGGCGGGCCGGGCAGCGATATCATTGACGGCGGCATCGGCGACGATACCCTGACCGGCGGTGGCGGCAGCGATACCTTCCGGTTTGCAGATGACTGGGGCGCCGATACCATCACCGACGGCGATGTGGGCGCAAATACCCTGAATTTTTCAGAGGTCACCGCCGACCTGGAGGTGACCTTTGCCGCCGACGGCACGGTTGCTGTTGATGATTATACCAGCTTTCTCGAAACAGACGGCGGCGTGAAAGGTATTCTCACCGGCGAGGGCGACGATATCTTCCTGTTTGAAAACACTGCTACCTTTGGTGGTACCATCAACGGCGGTCCGGGCGCCAATACCCTTGACTTTTCCGCCTACCAGACCCCGGTCCGCATTGACCTTGAAGCCGGCACCGTCGACATGGGGGGCTTTGTCAACGACGCCGGCGAGATGGAGGGTATGACCGCGGATATGCCCCTGGCCTACCTTAACGACGGGGAGGGCGTGGGCACGGCGGTTATCGAAGAAGAGACGGTTTTGTCCGATTTGAATGATGGAGCCGGCATCGGTCCCAGCGTCCAGGTAACATCGGCCACGCTGCTTTCCGATCTCAACAACGGCGACGGCGTGGGGATCGCTCCCGCGCTGACGACGGATACCCTGCTGGCGGATCTGCATGGCGGCGCCGGAATCGGCGTTGTGGATGGCGACGACATCCGCGTCACGCTTACCTCGGGCGAGCAGGTCGATATCGACCTTGACGGCTGTACGACCCTGGGAGACGTATTGACCGCCATTGGCGACGCTCATGCCGATCTTTCAGCCGCCATCAACGCTGACGGCAACGGCATCAATCTCAGCGACACGGCCGGAGACGCCGGCGACCTGGCGGTCTCGGCCCTCAACTATTCGCTGGCCGCGTCGGACCTGGGTATTGGAAGAATCGGTACCGGCAACCTGCTTGAAGGTTCCATGATAATAAACGGTCTGGGCATTGTCCTAAGCGACGGGACACGGGTGAACGCGGACTTGACCGGTTCCGTTACTGTGGGGGACGTGCTGACCGCCATCAATACCGCCGGCGGCGATAAACTCATCGCCGAAGTCAACATCCTGGGCAACGGTATCAACATCACTGACACGTCAGGCGGCGAGGGTGATCTTCGTGTCGTTGGTCTGGCCGATTCACCGGTGGCCGATAACCTGGGCATTGACGGATATGGTCTCGACGGCGTGCTTGAAGGCTCAACCCTGATCCATGACCTGCGGGTCACCCTGACCGACGGCACAACCGTGGACGTGTCCCTGTCCGGAGCAGATACGGTGGGCGACGTGCTGACCGCCTTAAACAGCGTCGACATCAATCTTTACGCCGATATAAACACCGCGGGAACCGGCTTCGAACTTTATGACGACGCCGGCGGCGCGGGGAACCTGGTGGTCGAAACACTCAACGCCTCGTCCCTGGCCGCTGACCTGGGCATCACCGGCACCGGGAGCGGAAACTCGCTGGAGGGAGCGGCCCTGCTCTCCGACCTGCAGATTACCCTGACCGACGGAACCGCCGTTTACGTCGCCCTGAGTGGGGCGGGCACCGTGGGAGAGGTCCTGGCGGCCATTAATGCCGCCCATCCCGCCCTTTCCGCTGACATAAACGGCACGGACAGCGGTATCACTATTTCCGATTCGGCCGGCGGAACCGGCAACCTGATCATCGCCGACCTGGGTGATTCAACGGCGGCGACGGACTTGGGCATCGCCGGCTCAGTTGCCGGCGCCAATATTACCGGTACCGGGATCGCTTCAGCCGTTTCCACCACAACATTTACCAATATCATCGACGCCACCGGCGGCGCCGGAGCGGACCTGCTTATCGGGGACGGTCAGAACAACACGCTGATCGGCGGCGATGGCGCGGACACGTTCCGGTTCTCCGACGGCTGGGGCGATGATGTCGTCGAGGATTACGGCGAGGAAGGAAGTGACGTCCTCGACTTTTCCGCGGTTGCGTCCAACCTGGGCGTTACCTTCCACGCCGACGGCACGGTCTCCGTGACCGGCGGCGGCAACACCCTGGATAACGCCGACATCATCGAAGGCATTATCGGCGGCTCCGGCGCCAATACTTTTACTTTTTTTGAGGACGGGGCTGATTTCGCGGGGTTTATCGACGGCGGCGCCGGAGGGACCAATACCCTGAATTATTCGGCCTATACGACCGCCGTGACGGTGGACCTGGCCGAAGGCACGGCTACCGGCGCCACGGGTGTAGACAATGTCCAAAACATCACCGGCGGCAGCGGTGACGATACCCTTAACGGCGATGACCAGGCCAACACCATCAGCGGCGGCGACGGCAATGACACCATCACCGGCGTCGGCTGCTTCCGTGATGGTGACGGTAGCGCCGTTATTGGTCATGATATAGGTGTCGTCACCGGTTCCGCCGATAAGCGTGTCAGCACCGCCGCCGCCGGTGATG
>DSBH01000090.1 GCA_011056825.1 Deltaproteobacteria bacterium
ATCCCGATCATGATTAATGCCGCAAGCCAGAGAAGAACCACATCGGATATTCTTCGCACCGGGCCTTCCAGTATCTTACGCACGGCGGGATCAATTTTTTCGTCACCTGTTTTTGATATTATATAAGAAGCGATTTTTGTGAAATCGGCAAGATTGTTTGACACGACATGAAAACCGCCGTTTGTCGACAGCAGGAGGTAGACCTTCTTTCTGACCGCCAGTGCGTCCACGCGGGTGATGTCGTCCCAGGTCAGATTTCTTGTCCGCAGGAATTTCGAAATGGTAATGCCCTCCATCCCGAGTTCGACTTTCCGGAAAAGACATTCCACGAGAATCACGACGAGGACAAGCGCGATAACACCGAGCGTAACGGTTTCCGTCGACACGCCCGCCGCCGGCAAAGCGGTCAGGAACAACGCCAGGGCCAGCACCGCGTCCAGCGCAAGGGGAACGAGCAGCATCTTTCTCGTTCCGTAAACGGCAGTGTCGTCGAGCTGGTTGGAAGCCATGATTACTATTCCGGTTCTCTCTGAAATGTTCCGCTTTTGCCGCCGCTTTTCTTCACAAGGCGGATATCGGAGATAACGATTCCCCGGTCCGCCGACTTGCACATGTCGTAAATCGTCAGTGCCGCCACGCTGACCGCCGTCATGGCCTCTATCTCGACGCCCGTTCTGCCGACCGTTTTCACCCGCGCCTCGATCGAAATTTCACCGGCGGAGGCGTTCCCGGAAAAGAAAATATCCACAGACGTCAACTGGAGTGGATGACACATGGGAATAAGATCACCCGTCCGTTTCGCAGCCATAATACCCGCTGTTTTGGCCGTGCCCAGCACGTCGCCCTTGGCGACGACGCCTCGTTCAACGGCTAGCGCCGTCTCGGGTTTCATTCGCACTGTTCCACGGGCGACGGCCTCGCGATGAGTCTCCGGTTTCGCGGAGACATCGACCATTCGGGGCGTACCGTTTTCATCAAGATGGGTAAATTCAGCCATTGTTTGCGCGACCATGTGAACCGGGTACTATTGGAAATGCGGAAAAGTGACGCTTTTTGTAGCACAGCATCACCGACCCGTCAAGACGGGCGGTGTCCCGGCGAACCGCCTTCATCGGGAATCTCCCTCCAGCCGAACCAGCTCCGAGGATATATATTCCCCGTAAAACATTCCCGCAAGGCGGTCGAATCGGTCACAGCTGTCGGTTGTACGAAAGATGCGTTTGCCCTTCCGGGAAATCATGTTTTCAAGCCGCGGATGTCGCTTGAAATAGTCCTCCAGTTTTTCCGCCACGACGGGTCCCTGCTCGACAATCTCGACGCCGGAGGGCACGTGGCGTTCCAGCTGGTTCTTCAGGACAGGATAGTGCGTGCAGGCGAGAAGGATCGTGTCGAGCCGATCCGCCTGTTCGAACAGCGATTCCAGGTAGGCGGCGACCGCCGTGTCGGCGACGGGCCGGTCATGTTCTCCCGCCTCGACGATTGGAACCAGCAGCGGGCAGGCCTGCTGAACCACGTGAACGGAGGGATCGAGCTTGTGAATTTCCGTAATATACGCATTCGATGTTACGACACCCTCTGTTGCGAGGATTCCCACGCGCCGGCCGCCTCGTTCCACCACGGCTTCCGCCGACGGCCGGACAACGCCGAGCACCCTCCTCTCCGGCCAGGCCCGGGGAAGATATTCCTGCTGAATTCGTCTCAGCGCGCCGGCCGACGCCGTGTTGCAGGCAATAACAATAACGGGACAGCCTTCCCTGAACAGGTAATCCACGGCCTGGAGAGTAAATTCATAAACAAGCCGGGCGGAACGGGTCCCGTAGGGGACCCTCGCGTTGTCGCCGAGATAATAATAATCATAGGAAGGGAGGCGTTCCACGACGCTTTTCATAACGGTAAGCCCGCCGAAGCCGGAATCAAAAAACCCGATCATGGTTTCACATAATTCTCCCTGCATGCTAATCACGGTGGCGGTGAGTGTACCAGCATCATCGCGACGGAAACAACAAAAATCTTGCCATAATTCATCTCATCTCCTACAATCGGCGGAACTTCAAGGGGGGCAAGGCATTGATAGTTAAGGTAAAGACGGGGACCATTATCGGCATAGACTCGCACCCCGTCGACGTGGAGATCGACACGGCTTCCGGCCTCCCGCAGTTTTCAACCGTAGGACTTCCCGACACCGCCGTGAAAGAAAGCCGTGACCGGGTAAAGTCGGCCGTCAGGAATTCGGGATATTCCTTTCCCCGCCACAGGGTTACCGTCAACCTTTCACCGGCGGACATCAGGAAGGAGGGAACCGCCTTTGACCTTCCCATAGCACTGGGTATTCTCGCCGCCGAAGAAATAATTCCGCGGCAATCCCTGGAGCGGCATCTCTTCATCGGCGAACTCTCTCTCGATGGCGCCGTAAAACAAGTGAACGGGGCGCTTTCCGCGGCCATGCAGGCGAGAGATACCGGGCTTGCGGGCATTATTCTGCCCCGGGCCAACGCCGGGGAGGCGTCACTGGTGGACTCTATCGAGGTCATCGCCGTTGATTACCTGCACGAAGCGGTGGAGTACCTGAACGGGATCCGCTCCATCGAACCGACGAGGTCATGCCGCGATGATCTCTATCGACTGAGTCTCGAACAGGACATCGATTTCAGTGACGTGGCGGGACAGGCGCAGGCGAAGCGGGCGCTGGAAGTGGCCGCCGCCGGTGGACACAATCTTCTCATGATCGGTCCTCCGGGGTCGGGAAAAACCATGCTGGCCAAGCGACTTACCACGATTCTGCCCGATCCGTCTTTCGAGGAATCGGTGGAAACAACCAGGATTCACTCCGTGGCGGGCACCCTGAACGGCGACAACCGTCTCCTGGTGACCCGGCCTTTCCGGGCGCCCCATCATTCCATATCCGACGCCGGTCTGGTGGGCGGCGGGCATGTTCCCAAACCCGGCGAAATCAGCCTTGCCCACAACGGCGTCCTTTTTCTCGACGAGTTGCCCGAGTTCAAGCGAAACGTGCTGGAGGTTTTGAGACAACCCCTTGAAGAAGGCGCCGTTACGATATCCCGCTCGTCGGCCACGATCACGTTTCCGTCCCGTTTCATGCTCGTCGCGGCCATGAATCCCTGTCCCTGCGGCTATCTTACCGATCCCCGTCGAACCTGCCACTGCACTGCGCAGCAGGTGCGCCAGTACCGCGCGAAAATATCAGGCCCCCTGCTGGACCGGATCGACATTCACGTGGATGTACCGTCGCTGCGTTACAACGAGCTGGCAGTCACCTCGCCGTCCGAATCCTCGGCTGCCATCAAAAAACGGATCAATCAGGCCCGTAAAATCCAGCAACACCGTTTCGACGGAAGAACGCTCACCAACGCGCGCATGAGTTCAAAAGAAATAAAACAGTTCTGCCCTCTCGATCAAAGCTCCCGGGAACTTATAGAAATGGCCGTGGACTCACTGGGCCTGAGCGCCCGGGGATACACGAAAATAGTCAAAGTAGCCCGCACGATAGCCGATCTCGAGGCCGAAACCGCGATCCAGGCGCACCATGTTTCGGAGGCGATTCAGTACAGAACCCTTGATCGAACGGCCGTTTAGTGCTAGGTATTCCCGCTTGAGACCCGGGTAGCCGTCCGCAGCACGGACGGCGCGAACCATGAGAAACCTTTAATAAAAAAGGCGTAGATAAAATCATCGTACCGGAGGGGAACTACATCAATGGAAATCACAATACACCCCGTCACGCCGGAGCGAAGGAAACCGAAACCCGTTGATGAATCGGCCCTCGGCTTCGGAAAAATATTCACCGACCATATGTTCGTCATGCATCACGACGCCGAAAGGGGATGGCACGACCCGTCCATTGTTCCCTATGGTCCTTTTTCGCTCGACCCGGGAACCATGTGTTTTCATTACGGGCAGGAAATATTTGAAGGCATGAAAGCCTACCGGGGAGAAAATGACAATCTTTTCATGTTCCGTCCCGAAAAGAACATCGCCCGCATGAACCAGTCCGCCGAGAGGCTCTGCATGCCGCCTGTTGATCCTGATTTCTTCATGGAAGCGCTGAAGACACTGATCCGGGTTGAAAAAGACTGGATTCCTCATGGACGGGGTACATCGCTTTACATCAGGCCGACGATGATCGCCACCGAGGTCGCCCTGGGTGTTCATCCGTCAAACGCCTATCTCTTTTTCATCATTCTGTCCCCCGTGGGAGCATATTACCCGGAAGGGTTCAATCCCACGAGGATTTACGTGAGCGACAGCTTCGTCAGGGCCTGCCCCGGCGGGGTCGGCAACTGCAAGGCGGCGGGAAACTACGCGGCAAGTCTTTACGCGAGCACGGAAGCGAGCAATCAGGGATACACGCAAGTGCTCTGGCTCGACGCCCTGACCCGCACCTGTCCCGAAGAAGTGGGAACAAGCAATATATTCTTCGTCCTGGACGGGACGCTGGTCACACCTCCGCTGGGCGGCACCATCCTTCCGGGCGTCATGCGGGATTCCATCATGCGACTGGCCCGTTCCTGGGACATGAACGTCGAGGAACGGCGGCTGTCCATGGACGACCTTATCGAATCACTGAATACGGGTCGTCTTACCGAAGTATTTGCTTCGGGAACGGCCGCGGTTGTTTCCCCCGTGGGATTGATCCGGTACCGTGACCGGGACCATGAAATTAATGGTGGTTCGGTCGGTCCCGTAACCAGGCGGCTCTACGACGAGATTTTAAAAATCCAGTACGGCGAAGGAGACGATCCCTTCGAGTGGCGCGCCAGAATTGATCCCTGAAAATCGCCTCATCAACAGGCCTGTTAAAAGGTCTGTGGACAGCCCTGTTGAAAGGCGGCATAAGTCGGCAAGGACAAGAACCTAGTAACGGTTTGCCCGCCTTTCGGGCAGGGCGAAAAGAACGGCCTCTGTGCAAAGGATCACCCCGTGAAGAGTACCGCAGGCAGATATGTTTTCCTCACGTTTCTGGCGGCCTTGACATTCGCTCTGACGCTGGTATCCGTGAACGCCGAATCGACTTTTTCTCCGGATTCGCCGGATCTCTCCGAAATCGTCGCGGGAATCCGGGACAAGTACGACGGGATTGAAGATCTTCAGGCGGAATTCTTTCACCAGGCGCCCGTCGCCCTCACGGGAACCGTGCTGCGGGAAGAGGGAACCTTCTATTACAGGAAGCCGCAACGGCTCCGCTGGGAATACCGGGAACCGAAGGGCAAGCTGCTGGTTATGAATCCCGACGTCCTCTGGCTCTACCTGCCGGACGACAACAAGGTGTATCTGCAGAAAACCGGCGAAGCGCGGGCCTCGCGGATGGTGGCGAAATTTCTCACCGGAGAGGGCAGACTCGAGGACGATTTCATCATCAGTCTCGGCGAGCCCGCCGGGGACGGGAAGAAATGTTATTATATAGACCTGGAACCGCGGGAACCCTTTGACGGCATTCAGAAGATTACCCTCTCGGTCGACGTCGATACCTTTCTTATTACAGGCTATGACGTAACCGACCCGTACGACACGACCAGCAGCTACCGATTCACGGACATCGCCGTCAACCGGGGACTCCCAGACGATCTTTTCAGTTGCGATCCGCCGCCGGGCGTTCCAGTAGAAAAGCTTCCCTGATCGCTCTCAACGGTTTCTGAAAAAAAATATTATCAGGGATACCAGGATGCTTACGATAAGACAGCTCGCCAGGGGGAAATACAATGAACCGTACTTGCCCCGAACGAAAATATCCCCCGGAAGACGGCCGAGCCAGGGAATCTTTCCGCCCGCCATGAGCAGAACGCCGAGACCGGCGACGATAAGACCGATCACGACAAGCGTTTTTCCGAACGGCGATAAATCCATAGTATAATTATTATAACTGAAGCATTCGCCGCGGGGCAAGTCCAACCGGCGAAGCACCTGCGCAAACTGTCAGTCCCACTGAAAGGGGGCTTCCTTTCCAAAATCGGGGACCCTGTCGACAGCGTCGACCTGCTGGACGAAAAGATACTCGAAACCGAGGTCACGTGCCTCATCCACCACGCACTCGTATTCGTCCTTCGCGACGCGCCTCCCGAGAAGCGTGTCGTCCGCCACGGCGGGTATCGGCGTATATTGCGCCATGAGACTCAGCGGGATGGACTTCGACACATGTCGTGCCAGAAGTCTCACAACGGCGAGACTGTTGTCCACCATACCCGGCAACACCAGGTGGCGCACGATAATCCCCGCGGTCGCCACGCCGTTTCGAAGGCTCAAGCCTTCACCGACCTGCCGTACCATGATCTTCAGAGAAGCAAGCGCTCGTTCCGCGTAGTCGGGCGGAGCCCCAAGGCGTCGCATCACCGCGGTGTCGGCGTATTTAAAATCGGGAAGATACACATCGATGATTCCGTGAAGGCACTCGATGACCTCTGCGCTTTCATAGCCGCCGCAGTTATAAACAAGCGGAAGAGACAGCCCCCGGTCGAGCGCCCTGCCGACGCCCCGCACGATGCCCGCGACATGGGATGTTCCTGTTACAAACTCGATATTATGGCAGCCGAGTTTCTGAAGGTGCAGCATCATGTCGGCCAGTTCGTCCGGCGAGGCCGGACGTCCCCGGACGGAATGGCTGATCTGGTAATTCTGACAATATGAACAGCGCAGGTTGCAGGATGAAAAAAATATCGTACCCGCCCCTCTTGTTCCGGACAGGGGCGGTTCTTCACCATGATGGGGCAG
>DSBH01000292.1 GCA_011056825.1 Deltaproteobacteria bacterium
ATTTGATATTATCTGATGGGAGACCCGGGATTCACGGCATCGTCAAAACCGATCAGCACAACTTTTTTCCCGCTTTCTGCCGCCAACAACATCCCCCTCGACTCGACACCCATGATCTTCGTCGGTTTCATGTTGACGATAACGGCAATCTGTTTCCCCACGAGATCGTCCGGCCGGTAATCCCTTCCAACACCGGCCACGATGATCCGCTCTTCGCCCACATCGATTTTCAATTCCACAAGTTTTGACGATTTCGGCACCGGCCTGGCCTCAAGTATACGGGCAGCCCTGATGTCGAGTCGTTCAAAAGCCTCCATTTCAACGAGTTCCTTGATATCCGCCAGCCCGGCCGCAGTCGTTTCTTCCTTCGTTTCGATGATGCGTCGAGGAAAGAGGGCATCTCCCTTGTCAAGCGGGTTGCCAGGCGCCAGGCCGCCCCATTCCCGCATTTCAGCGAGGGACGGCGATCCGTTCAGACCGAGGCGACGCAGAATTTCCGCAGCGGAATCGGGCATGAAGGGGCTGAGAGCTACACCGATGAACCGGAGCGTTTCAAGAACGGTATACATGACCGCTTCCAGGCGTCCGGCCGATGATTCGTCCCGGGCCAGAAGCCATGGCTGCGTTTCCACGATGTACTTGTTGGCGGCGTTAACAAGCTCCCACACGGCCGCAAGCGCCCGGTGGAACTGGAGTGCTTCGAAGGATGACTCCAGTACCTCCGCCAGGGATTCCCCTCGCTGAATAAGATCCCGGTCCGCTTCATCAATCGGACCGCGTTCGGGAACCCTTCCCCCGCAATATTTAATGGCCATCGCAAGGCTCCTGCTTACAAGGTTTCCCAAGTCGTTTGCCAGATCCGCGTTGAGGCGTGCCACGAGACCTTCTTCGCTGAAATTCGCGTCAAGTCCGAACACCATGTCGCGCATCAGGTAATAGCGGAAAGGATCGAGACCGTACTTGTCTTTCAGGTCGAGAGGATTTACTACTGTCCCGAGGCTCTTGGACATCTTGCCCGTTTCAATGTTCCAGTAGCCGTGCACATTCAGACGGCGGTACGGTTCGATTCCCGCCGCTTTCAGCATCGTCGGCCAGTATATGCCGTGCGGCTTCAGAATATCCTTGGCGATCAGATGCTGCGTCGAAGGCCAGAAGGTCCGGTAAGACTCGCTGTCGGGGTAACCGATGCCGGTGAGATAGTTTATGAGCGCGTCGAACCAGACATAGGTCACATAGTTTTCGTCGAAGGGTAACGTAATTCCCCAAGTCAGGCGCGACTTGGGACGGGATATGCAGAGATCTTCCAGGGGTTCACGCAGGAAGGCAAGCGCTTCATTGCGGTAACGTTCGGGCCTGATAAAATCGGGATGGTCGGTGATATACTTGACCAGCCATTCCTGGTACCGACTCATGGTAAAAAAATAGTTGCTTTCCTTTCGCACTTCCGGCGCTATCAGGTGGTCCGGGCACAAGCCGTTGACAAGCTCCGATTCCCGGTAGAACCGTTCGCATCCAACACAGTAATATCCCTCATATTCACCGAAATAGATGTCGCCCGCGTCATAGACCTTCTGCAGAATCGATCTGACGATGTCCTGGTGATTTTCATCGGTGGTCCGAATAAAATAATCATTCGTTATGTTCAGTTCCGGCCATAATTTCCGGAATCGATCGCTTATCCGGTCTGCGTATTCATGGGGCGTGACGCCGGCGGCATGTGCAGCTTCGGCGATTTTATCGCCGTGTTCGTCCGTTCCGGTGAGAAAAAAGGTTTTCAGGCCGGCCATGCGATAAAAACGGGCCATGACGTCGGCCACGATGGTCGTATAGGCATGCCCGATATGAGGAGAAGCGTTAACGTAATAAATGGGAGTCGTTACGTAAAAAGAATCCTGCATTGTTCTTTCTCCTGGCAATGTAAACACCGGTAAACGCGTCTTCGAGCCGTTTCCTTCCGCTTGATTCGAAAACCGCCGCCGGTGGAGGATTACTGAGACTTCGGCGTATCGGTCCTGATGATTTCGTCGATGGAAACCTCCGTTTCCTTGCCGTCACCGAGATCGACCACTATTTTATTTTCAAGAACTTTCTGCCGCATAACCTTGCCCCGTCCCTGCGAAAGCATGACGTTTTTTCCGCACTTGGGCATGTGTTTCTTCGCTTCGCGGTACATGTCGTATTCAAAGGCGAGGCAACACATCAGCCGTCCGCAGACACCTGAAATTTTTTCAGGATTGAGCAGCATATTCTGTTCCTTGGCCATTTTGATTGACACGGTGCCGAAGGAATTGAGGAACCCGGAACAGCAGAGCTCCCTGCCACACATGCCCAATCCTCCAAACAGGCGCGCTTCGCTTCTCACCCAGATCTGCCTGAGCTCGATACGGGTCCGGTAGGCGGCGACAAGATCTTTGACGAGTTCCCGGAAATCCACGCGGCTGTCGGCGGTGAAATAAAAAACAAGCTTACTGCGGTCGAAAAGATAGGACACCTCGACGAGTCTCATGGCAAGATCCCGCTCCGCTATCTTTTTCTTGCAGAATTGAAAAGCTTCGCGCTCGACATCGCAGTTCTCGGCCGCGCGTGTCAGGTCATTACTCGAGGCCTTCCTCAAAACCGGTTTCATCTGCTCCGAAACTCTCGCCGCATCGACGATTTTCGTTACCGACATCACCATACCGATGGCTTCGCCCTGTTCCGTCAGGACAATTACTCTGTCGTCTTTCTCGACGGGCACACCCGCGCCGTCAAACGTGTAAAGTTTCCCTTTTTCCCGAAATCGGACACGGACAATATATCCGCTTTCATCATGGTTGTCGTTCATGTTCATGTGCGGCTCCCGTTCATCTTCCCCGTGCCGCCGGCTGACGCCTGCCCGTCGACGGCTGACGAAGCTTGAACATCATTGATTCCAGAACCAACCGGCTGTTTGCGTTGCGGTCAACCGCCCGTCTCGCGGCCTCGACACATTCGATGTTTCTCGTAAGACGGTCAGATGTCGAACGATCCGCAGCCCGCCGCGTACAATTGAGCAAATCGCGATGAAGAACCAGTCCCTCACGACCGGTTTCGTGCAAAACAAGGACATCGCGATACCATTCTTTCATCAATTCGAGTTTTTCAACAATCGCCGCCCTGTCGTCTCCGAAACGCGCGACGACAAGAAACGGCGCCAGCGGGTTTTCATCACCCGCATCCCCGCTGATCTCCAGAACACCGAGGATATCCTCTTCAAAACGTCGGGACGCCTCCGGATCGCGATCAATCACTCTTCCGATACAACCGGCCGACGTCGCCGCGAGCATTGATGATTCTTCCTCCCCCATGCCGCGCCGTTCTTTCAAAAAGGCTTCAACCGCGGAGACCGGCAGAGGAGCGAAACGGAGACGCTGGCACCGCGAAGCTATGGTCCGGGAGAGTGCTTCGCTTCGTGACGTGAGCAATATTAAAACATTACCCGGCGCCGGTTCCTCGAGTGTTTTCAAAAGCGCGTTGGCCGCTTCATCGTTCATGGCGTGAGCCTCTTCAATGATCACGACCCGCCGCCGTCCCTCGAGGGGGCGGAAACACATCTGCCTGGCCAGCTCTCGTATTTGACCGATTTTAATAAACTTGCCCTCGGGCGCCACGAACAGGATATCGGGGTGATTCCCTGTTTCTATTTTTCTGCATGACGCACAGAACTCTCCCGTCTCCTCTTCGGTACCGAGACAATTCAGGGCCCTGGCGAAGGCCAGTGCTGTTGTTTTTTTCCCTACTCCCGCCATACCGTCGAAAAGATACGCCTGGGCAACCCTGTCACGCAAAAGAGCGTTTTTCAAAAAATTGATCTGTCGCTCGTGACCGTAGACCCCGGAAAACGGCATGGCGCTATTCACCCAGCACCCCCTCCAGCACAGCCACGACATCGCTGAACACGGCGTCGATATCGCGGTCGGCATCGACGACGCGGAAACGTTGCGGGTCCTGCTCGGCGAGGGTGAGGTACCCTTCCCTCACCCGCCGGTGAAACTCGATGTGTTCGACTTCAAAACGGTCGTCCGGCCCTGCCGGACTGTCGGCGTCGCGCCTCCTGACTCTGTCAAGGCCGCGTTCAGGGCTCATGTCGAAAAGCACCGTTATGCCGGGCCGCAGGGATTGCGCCGCAAAATCGTTTATCCGGTCGATCATGTCCAAATCGAGACCGCGCCCGTACCCCTGGTAAACCGTGGTGGCGTCAGCAAACCGGTCGCACAGCACCACCCTGCCTTCCTGCAGAGCGGGACAAATAATTTCTTCCACATGCTGAGCCCTGTCCGCCGCGAACAGCAGCAATTCAGACCGCGCAGATATGCGAAGTCCGCTTTTTTCAAGAAGCAACTTCCGCAATGTGCGCCCCAAATTGCTGCCGCCCGGCTCACTGGTCGCCAGGCACGGAATGCGGCGACTTTCGAGGTAAGCGGCCGCCATGTTTATCTGGGTTGTTTTCCCCGAACCTTCAATCCCTTCGAATGTTACAAACAAACCCGTCATGATATGATCCCCGGATGTAACGTGAATGCATTATGAAATGACCGCAGGGTGATTCGGGAAAGACATTCGGCGTATATAAAACCCGAAGAGGGTATTCTAGCTTTCTTCACCCGGTTCGATGGCTTCCACGGGACAAATTTCAGCGCAGGCACCACAATCGGTACACAAATCCGGGTCGATAACGTATTTATCCTCACCTTCGCTGATCGCACCAACGGGACACTCGTCTTCACAGCTTCCACAGGCAATACATTCATCAGTAATCACATAGGCCATTTTACTTCCTCCACTCTAGAAATAGCATACAAATTCGTCGTTCTCGCCGTTTCCTCACCGTGCTGCGGCGCGCCTTCATGTTCCGCAAACTTTCTCAATGGGGCATCTCCCGAACAAGCCGCCGTGCCACTGCTTCGCCCACATCGGCCAGTTCCGGTTTGAAGACGCGGTAACGTTTCTCGTCAAAATGGTGGGCCGCCCATAAAATTCGGCCTGTCGAGGCCTCAACGAATCTCATTTCCAGTCCCACTTTCGCTATATCTTTTTCTTTCGTGTCAACGGTATAACTCCAGAATGATACAATCACCAGCAAAAAAGATTCAACATCCAGCACTTCACCCAGACGGGCGCTCAAGGCGGGATCAGAATAATTGAGGATCTCGAGTTTCGCCTGGTATTCCTCGAAAATCGGCGCCGCTTCGTTTTCCTCGATTATCCGCATCACTTCATCGGGTGATAGAACTCGGTCATACCTGTCCGTCTTTGTAAGTTCGTCCACCGTGATGCGGTCTATTATTCCCGCCGCCTCGTCATGCGGCCCTACTGACACGGGGAACAGAGCAACGGATCGTGGACTGAAATCTTCGGCGTTTTCCGCTGTTTTTGCATACCTGACCGGGCCCGCGCAACCGGAGACAAAGGTGACGATCACAAAAGCAAAGAAAAGCGCTGCTACATAGAGTTTTTTCATTCGATGATCACCTGTCATCCTTTCATCACTACAAGACGTGCGCCGCAGCCGCCCAGAGAAAAACGGCAACACCGGCGACAATATAGACAGTCCCGAAAAAACCTTCAAGGGCGGTACTGGAAAATTTTGCCCTTCTATCACAAAGTTTTAAACAAATCCACACATAAAACACCGCCGCCAGGAGCGCGGGAGTGAGAGTTGAACCCGCGCCCGCCGCCGGCGGGATGATCAGGATCGCCGCCAGAACCAGAGACACGGCCTTGACGAGACGGCGCGAATTATTTTCCCCCATGATGACGGGAACGGTTTCTCTTCCCATGAGCCGGTCGCTCTGCACATTCGCCATGTCAGTGATAACCGATTTCATAAAAACAAGCAGGGCGACGATGATAAACGCGAGTCCCGTTGAAATTCCCGGCGTTCCACCCGTCGAAATCGAGGGTATCAGTGCGGCAACCACGGCCCAGGCAAGGGCGATAAAAATATGTTTCGAACCGGGAATATCCCTGAGACTCTCCACAGGCCAACTTTTTGGAAACATTTTAAAGCGATACAGGTACCCGAAAAGAGAAATAAGAAACAGGCTCGCAAAGGCCGCGGGCCCGGCGGCAAGCGCGAGAACCAGGGCACAGAAAAGAGCAAGAACGGCCACTCCCATGTAAAGCTTCCGGTGACGGAGGTAGGTCTCGTCCCGGAAGCTTCCCTTGATGCTGCCCAGGTAGCGATCCTGTATCCTGTTCAGTGTATGCATCGAATAGACGTAAAAGGCGGCGATCAACACGTTTACCAGTGAAATCGATTGTTTCTGCAGTGCCATGCTCACCGCCGCGAGTATTCCGGCACCCAGGGCGGAATAAATGTCCGTGCGGACGGCAAAGAGCCAGGCGTGAAGAAAACCGCTTATCAATCCCGCGCTCCGTCCGCGGCGATACAGAGTCAGGTAATCGACGACCCCGTCGGTTATCCAGTTCGGCGTTGAAGCACCCGCGGACACGCCGACCCGATCGATTCCTTCCAGATCTATGCCGCGCAGCTCATCGGCAAGGGCGTCGATCCGCAATCGGCGGCGCAGATGGCGCTGGTGCGTCCGCTCACCGACGATCCCGACATGCGCGACACCCTGGACGCGGCGGTCAATACCTATTTCTGAGTCTTCGGCTTTCGAGACGGGCGTTAGCCGGTCGATCAGCCCAATTCCGAGTAAATAGCGGACCGTCTCAACCCGGATTCTGCCTCTTTC
>DSBH01000291.1 GCA_011056825.1 Deltaproteobacteria bacterium
GGGTAAGCTTGTCGGCGCGGGGCATGCGCTTGATTCTGCGCTCAAGTCTCAAGGCGGCGGAGCGGCCACCCGCCTCGCGGGAAAAGACGAGCCGCAGCGGCCCCCGTCCTTTCAGGTAACGCGCGGCCCGGGGGCCTCCGCGGACGTGCTCGACAAAGCGGCGTGCCGGGTCCGTACTGATACCCGTGTAGAGACTCCCGTCGCCGCATCTGATAATGTAGATATGCCATGTATCCATCGAAGCCGTCCTGATGCTATTGTACATCGGCGGAACGGTGATATCATCGTAAAAATAAAAAATCCCACTCCCTTTCATCCCATCCTGCCAGGTGAGAGTAATATGACTTTTCACGCAAACCATAACTGACAATTCATACAAAAAGGAAAAAGGGACGCTGTTGTCTTTTCAGGGTGATTGTTTTACAAAAAATAACCGGTCGGCCTCTGATGCAACCGGCCGCACTGAACAAGGATTATTCCGAATGAAACGGTCGCTTGTTGTTACGGGACTTTCCGTCACGATCTTCTGCTTTTTTCTGTTCTCCGGACCCTCCGCGGCCCGCGAGATGAACGTTCTCGAGACGTCCACGGTAACGGTCCTCTTCGACGACCGGCTGGAATCCGCCGCCCGGCAGGCGGCGGCGCTTTACCCGGAACTGGTCCGCGAGCTGGAGGAAAGCATCGGCTGGCGACTGCAGGAACCCTGCACGGTGGCGCTCATCAACGACAGAACCGCCTTCCGCTCGATGGCGGGTATGGATTACGTCGCGGCCGTCGCCGTTCCGTCGCGGCGCCTGGTCGTGGTAGATTACACACGAGCGGCGGTCCGCCCTTTTTCATTCAGAACAATCCTGAAACACGAACTCTGTCATCTCCTGCTTCACGGGCATATCGACAGCGAACGCCTTCCTCGGTGGCTCGACAAGGGCATTGCTCAATGGACCAGCGACGGAATGGCTGAAATCGCGATGAAGCGGGACAGGTTTCTCGTTCCGCGGGCGGCCGTGACGGGAAACATAATTCCACTTCGCCGGCTTGACCGGGGATTCCCGCGGACCGAGAAGGGAGCTCTCCTAGCCTACGAAATGAGTAAAAATATTATCGATTATATAATCAGGGAATACGGCCCGGAGACACCGGCTGAAATCCTGGAGAACCTGCGGCGGGGAAACGACATCGACGAGGCCCTGCAAACAGTTATCCTCGTCCCGCTGGACGAACTGGAACGTCGCTGGCACGCTGACCTTCGCGGCGGCGGTTCCTGGATTTCCTTCTGGGCTTATCATCTGTACGAAATACTCTTCGTCGCGGCAGCCCTGCTTTCGGCCGCGGCGTTCCTGCGATACCTGAAGCGCAGGAGGGATTACTCGCGGTTCGACGACGGCGACGATGGAACAGATTATTAAGGGGACACAAGACCTTTCCCGATCGACCGACCGCACCGACAAAAAAACCGGAGCCCGCCCCGGTCCATCTTCAGCGGCTCATCGAGTGATTCAGGGTCACCGCCGTCCGGTTCAGGAAAAATACTTCGCCACGATTCCTCGGGCGGCGATTATTCCCGATATGGCCGCGCCCACGATGCCGCGGCTCTTGCCGGTCCCGTCGCCGGCCACGAACAGACCGGGCACGCTGGTTTCCAGGTCTGAACCGGTCGGAAAATGGGTGTCGAAAAATTTTATTTCCGGCGCATACATCAGCGTCGACGGATGGAGAATCCCCGGGACTATTTTATCCAGTTTTTTTAATGATTCCCATAAATTGTCTATAATACGGGCCGGCATTCCGAGGGTGATATCGCCGGGAACAGCTTTGCATGTGGACCGGCAGAAATCAAAATGGCGGATTCTGCTCTCAAACGTGGCGGGAGAGCTTCTTCGTCCTTCGCGAAAATCGCCCACCCGCTGTACGATGGGCGAACCGCCCCCGAGAAGATGAAACTGCCGCGCGATCATCTGCCCGAATTCGGTGGTGTCCGAAAGGGGTTCCGTGAGCGCCACCGTGTTGATGAGCGCGAAATTCGTGTTGTCCGTTTTTCTTCGTCCCAGGGCGTCTCCGTTAACCAGCTTGAAGGCGCCGTAGTTTTCCAACCGGACCCTCCCGCCGGGATTGGTGCAAAATGTCCGCACCTTGTCGCGGTGGCGGTCGGTTTTAAAAATAAATTTCGGATCGTACACGCTGTCGGTAATCGAATCGTAGAGGGTGCGATTGAGTTCCAGTCGAATGCCAACGTCGATGGGACCGAAGTTGTTCTCCGCGCCGAGTTTCCGGGCCGCGTCCCGGAACCAGTAAGCACCGCTTCGGCCGGGCGCGGCGAGAACGACCCGGGCACAACAGGTCAGGCGGCGCCCCCGGTGGTCGCACAACAGCGTGAATTCCCCGGAGGATTCCTTTCGCAGCGATGATACTTCCGTTTTCAGCAAAAACGAGGTGTTCTTCAGAAATCCCCTGAGATAGTCAACGGCCGCCTTGCCTCGGTCCGTTCCCCAGTGCCACTGCTCCGGCGCTATGAACTGAACGCCGTGCTCGGCGGCGATTCGACGAATCACGTCGATGGTTTCGTTCCCCTCCGGAACGGTAACCTGTCGCATGTGGGGGAACCCCTCCAGGTCCTTCTTTATTTCATTCATGAGACGGGTCGTCTCCTCCGAGCCGATTTTCAATTCGGCCGGATCGATGCCCACGCGGGGATCAAAATTCAGCTTACCGTCATTGAGCAAACCGCCCGCCGGGTAGCTGTTCCTGTCGGCAACGGCGATGCTCCGGACGCCCCTGCGTTCAAGCCGCATGGCGGCGAACAGCGCCGCGGGACCTGATCCTATGATAAAAACGTCGTACCGTTCTTTTTCTTCCATAACCACGATCCCCTAACGCCTGATCATTCAGTCGCGGAAAATCCTTCACGAACAGTCGCAGATCGTCACCAGCCGATGAATTATTTGTACTCCCGACCACCCGCTTTTTCAATCTCTATCGCCCTGGAGGTTCGCCGGCTCGGCGACCCGGTCGCCGGGCCGCTCAGGTTGCTACACGTTTCGTTTCGCCTCGGCGACGTAGGTTCCGATCAATCCTTCATCGGCGAAGCTGAAAAACCGGTTGTTCCCGATGATGATGTGATCAAAACAGGTCACGCCCGTCGCGAAAGCGGCAATGACAAGATTCCGCGTGAATGCCTTGTCCTGGTCGCTGGGCCTGATCGACCCGGAAGGATGATTGTGGGCGACGATGATCGACGGAGCGTTTTTTCGCAGGGTCTGCTGCAGAATCTCCCTCACGTGCGGATTCGCCTGATCCACCGTGCCGTGATCGACGTTGATAATGTCGGTGATGACGTTTTTTCGGTCCAGCAGAAGCAACACGAACCGTTCCTTTTTCAGGTCGCGCATGATCGGCATGAGACGGTTCGCCACGTCGGATGAATGACGCACGGGCTCATCGTCGGATTTCTCCTCACTCAGCATGCGGCGTCCCAGTTCAACGGCCGCCTTGATCTGGGCGATCTTGGCGTCTTTCAGCCCCGGCACTTCCCTGAACTCGGCGATATCGACACCGCTCATGGCGCGCAGGGACTTAAAGCGGTGAAGCAGCTCGCGGCCGATGTCGACAGCGCTCCTGCCCCGCGTTCCCGTTCGAATGATAATGGCGACCAGCTCCGCGTTGCTCAGGGCATGCTCGCCGTGCCGGAGCAGTTTTTCCCGCGGGCGGTCGTCTTCCGCCCATTCGCGGATAGAAAGCGACGGTCCCTTTTCCGATTCACTCATGTCGTTCACCTCCGTGCGGACCGGTGTCACGGCGTTGCGCCTTTCCATTGGGGCAAAATCGGAACAGGGAAATGTTTGAAGTGGCGATTATGATTATGAAGGCGGGGGCAATCGTCGGACGCCTATATTTTTTTACTATCTTCGCGGCGTGACAATGTCAAGCAGGAGAAACACGGGCGCAGGGATCGCTCGACCCCGCGTCCGTGCCCTGTTTAAAGAATCGCCCGTTTACACGTGCGGCTGCTGAAGAGGAATTATTCTGTGTCAGAGAGAAACTGCCGATAGTGTATCTCGTCGGTCGCGTAGAGTACCGCGTCTTCAACGGCATCTTCCCGATATTTATGGACTTCAAGGTAATCCGGGTCGTTTGCCATTTTCAGGAAGGCCTTCCGCGACGGATATTTCACAAGCATCACCAGGTCCCATCGTGTGTCGCCGTTGAGCAATTCATTCGCCTTGCCCAGGTAAATCATCTTGCCTCCCACGGCGGCCACGTGTTTATTCGCCCCTTCCATGTACCGGGCATACGAATCCGCCCCGCCCTTCCTGAATCTCAGCAAATTCAGCATGACAAAGGGTTCGTCGTTCTTGCTTTCCGCCAGTTTTCTGAATTCCTCTTCATTCGACCGTACACCACCCATTAATACGTTCTCCTTTCTCTTCAATTGATTGGCCCGAATTCCACCGGGCCTTCGAAATCTTCATGTCCCGCATGATCGGCCGTTCCCACGATCGGCGATACAGACGCCGCGCCGCCGGCACAACCGGCTCTACTGAAAAGAGATCGCCAGCAGAACCGTGATAAAGAGCAGAACGGCCAGCACGAGCTGCCGCCTGAAGTGCCTGATCCACGCATCGCGGTCATCGATGTATTTCGCGTTGATACCCGTGATGGTAAACACCAGGGGATGATTGTCCCTGGTTCGGCGATGCGACTCGTACACGGCATCACCGTAAAACCAGAGCAGCACCGCGGCCGCGAGAACAATTACTATCAGTATCATACGATCTTTACCTGTAACCGAATATTCTTCAGGATTCACAAATTTTTCGAAATCATGTTGACGAACGGCTCGTACTTTACTACATTCCACTCCCGAAAGGAAAGACAGACTCCGAAAAAACACCGGCCACCTGGAAATAAACTAATAAATAAAAGGGAGCATGCGTCATGGCACTTATGAACGCCAGGCAGTACGAGGAAAGCCTGAGAAAGCTTAATCTCAACGTGTATATGTTCGGCAAGAAGGTCGACAACCCCGTCGATGATCCCATTATCCGTCCATCGATGAACGCGGTCGCTCTTACCTATGAGCTTGCCTGTAAGCCTGAACATGAAGACCTTATGACAGCGACATCACACATCACGGGGAAACCGGTCAATCGGTTTACCCACATTCACCAGAACACGCAGGATCTTGTCAAGAAAACCAAGATGGGGCGGCTTCTCGGGTTGCACACGGGATGTTGTTTTCAGCGTTGCGTGGGCATGGACACGCTGAACGCGCTTTCCATCACCACCTACAACATCGATCAGAAGTATGGAACGGAATACAACAAGCGTTTCCTGCGATACCTTGAATACGTTCAGGAAAATGACCTTACCTGTTGCGGGGCCATGACGGATACCAAGGGAGACCGATCACTCCCGCCTCACAAGCAGGCGGATCCCGACATGTTCCTGCGTGTCGTGGAAGAAAGGCCGGACGGCATCGTCGTCTGTGGCAACAAGGATCATCAGACGGGCGCCGTGAACTCCCAGGAGATCATCACCATGCCCACCATCACGATGAGAGAAGAAGACAAGGATTACGCCATCTCCTTCGCCGTTCCGAGCGACACCGAGGGCATCACCTACATCATGGGCCGCCAGTCCTGCGATACCAGGAAGCTGGAAGGGATGACCATGGACAGAGGGAATATGCACTACGGAGGCCACGAAGCCCTGGTTGTGTTTGATCACGTTTTTGTGCCCTGGGAGCGGGTGTTCATGTACAAGGAGTACGATTTTTCCACGGAGCTGGTGGAAAATTTCGCCGCTTACCACCGGCAGAGTTACGCCTGCAAGAGCGGCGTGGGCGATGTCCTGATAGGGGCGACACAGACAATCGCGGAATATAACGGTGTCGAAAAGGCGGCCCACGTGAAGGACAAAATCGTCGAGATGAATCACCTGAACGAGACCCTGTACTGCGGCAGCATCGCCTGCGCGGCCGAGGGACACAGGGAAGCCTGCGGGACCTACCTGGTGGATGTCCTCCTGGCAAACATCAGCAAGCACAATGTCACGCGGTTCCCCTATCTCATCGCCAGACTGGCCCAGGATATCGCGGGCGGATTGATGGTGACGCTTCCCTCGGCGGCCGATTTCGAATCCCCCGAGGTCGGCAAGTGGTTGAATAAATATTATCAGGGAAGAGCCGACGTCAAGACGGAAGATCGAATGCGCATTCTGCGGCTCATAGAAAACCTGACCCTCGGAACGGCGGCCGTGGGGTACCTGACTGAATCAATGCACGGGGCCGGATCGCCCCAGGCGCAGCGGATCATGATCACCCGAAGAATCAACCTGAAAGAAAAACAGCGATTGGCAAAAGAACTGTGCGGTATCGAAAGGGGAGATCACCTGAGCTGAGGTAAAACCCCAGAATCCTTCCGCGACCGTACGACAGACCGCGGAAACACATAAATATCAATCAAGGCCCACGCCCGCAGGACGTGGGCCGTTTTTTAGTTCCGGCTTTCACCGACAGTCAACTCATAATGTAAAGCAGGGATTAAAGACGAGTGACTCATTCTCTGACCCGACTTTCGCCAATACGCCGAGGCGTCATTCGTAACTATACGTATTAATACGCAATACAGCGATAAAAACGCGATTACATACTATGGGGGATTTGGCAGTTGAGGGCAGTCAGTAAGACTTCCTGTTCTTTCGATAGGGAACACCGAATACGA
>DSBH01000148.1 GCA_011056825.1 Deltaproteobacteria bacterium
CCGCCACGGAGCGCTCGAGCAGTGACACGATTTCATCACGCGATCCTTCCATGACGGCGCGGTGGATTCGCTCGGGGAGCGTTGACGGCGCGTCGGTCTGTTTTTTCGCGATTCCGGACAGCCCGGCAAAACGGCGGCAGTAACGTTCGGCGTCGGTGTCCCGTCCATCAAGTACATCGCCGGCCGCTTTGATGTTCATGAGCTCTTCTCCGGCCGGGTCGGCGATGGCCATGGTCAGTCCGCCGGACTGCGCCATGGCGAGAAAAGCGGCATTGAGCCACGGCCGTTCGGGAAGACCGAACGAAACATTCGAAAGTCCGAGCAGGGTGGCGCACCGGAATCTATGCGAAGCCCACTCGACGGTTTTCAGGGTTTCCGCCGGAGCGGCCGGGTTCGATGAAACCGTCATGACCAGGCCGTCGACCACGAAGTCGTTCTTCGAAAAACCATGGCGACGGGCTTCACGGTAGATATTCCTGACGATCGATTTCCGCTCGTCGGCGGTTTCCGGGACGCCGCCTTCCGTGAGCGGCAGCAGGATGAACATGGCCCCGTAGCGACGCGCCAGGCCGAGAAGCCGCTCCATGCGGGACGTTTCGCCCGAGATGGAATTGATGAGCGCCCGACCGGGATACAGGCGCAACCCTGTCTCAATGACGTCCGGATCAGACGCGTCGATGACCAGTGGCAGAGAGGAAGCCACGGACAGGGCCTTTACGGCGTTCGCCATCGCCTTTTTCTGGTCAATACCGGGGACGCCCACGTTGACGTCGAGAAGGTCAGCGCCGTGCCGTTCCTGTTCCCGTCCCATGCGGGAAATCAGGTCGGTTCGGCCGCTTCGCAGTTCCTCCTGCAGGGAGGGTTTGCCCGTCGGGTTTATTCGTTCTCCCACAATCATGAGGGGTCCCCCTCGATCGATAACCACCGCTTTTCTGCAGGAACTGAGAGCGGCGGGACGTGTTCGGGGACAAACGGGCGGTGTTGCGTCATTCAGGGCCTTTTTCAATGCAACGATGTGGTCCGGCGTGGTGCCGCAGCACCCGCCCAGCAATCCCACGCCATTTTCCACGAAGGACTTCCCGTAACCGGCGAATTCCTCCGGCGTCATGGTGAACACCGCTGATCCGTCGCTTTGCAGCTGCGGCATGCCGGCGTTTGGTTTTGCCACCAGGGGTACCGCGCGGAAGGGGTTCATGGCGGAAGCGAGTCCGACCATCTCCGCAGGTCCCGTGGAGCAGTTGCAGCCCGCGGCGTCGGCCCCCAGGCTCTGCAGGGTGACCAGGGCCGCGGCAGGTTCGGTACCGTTGAGCGTGCGCTCTCCCGCCTCAAATGTCATGGTGACCATGGTGAAAATATCCGTCGTTTCACGGGCCGCCAGGAGTGCCGCCCTGGCTTCCTGGATATCCATCATGGTTTCGATAACGAGGAGATCGACACCGCCCGCGACGAGACCACGGATCTGTTCTCTGAAAATATCCATGGCTTCGTCGAAAAGAACATCGCCGAAAGGTTCAACGAAACGTCCCATCGGACCGATGTCGCCCGCCACCAGGACCCCCGGGCCGACCGCCCTGCGGGTCAGAAGCGCCAGCTCGCGGTTTATCGATTCGACGTCCGACCGGCCGTACTGGGCAAGCTTGACGCGGTTCGCCCCGAAGGTGCATGTATAGATGACGTCGGCGCCGGCCTTGCGGTAATCTTCATGAATGCCGCTGATGACAAGGGGATTGTCGATGCACCAGGTCTCCGGACAGACGCCGGTCGGCATGCCCCGCCGTTGCAGTTCCGTACCGGTTGCGCCGTCAAGAACAAGGCATCGCTCACGTATTATTTTTTTTATTTTTGTTGCGGCTTTCACTGTTGCTACCTTTCTGGTTGGCGGTTCCGCCGTTTCTTTCAGACCCGTTGCCCCCGGCGGAAGTTCACGGCGGGCCGGTACCGCACGATTTCTTTTGTCACTCCCGGTTCCCGCCGTGCACTATGCCCGTTACCGCTGTCACCGATTTTTCAGGCGCCAGGATGGACCGGTCGTTGATGGCGACTCCGATACGGTGAAGTTCCAGCAGGTCAAAGAAGGACCGTTGATGGTCCAGGGAGAAATCGCCGTATCCCGCCGAATAGCGTCTTTTCAGGAGCCGTTTTCCCTCCCTGCGAAGCAGGTTGTTGAAATATGACGTGATCCAGTCCAGTGCCATGTCAACCATCTCGCTCGCGGTCGCGTCAAGAACGACAGCGCGGCTCAGGTTTTCCTCCCTGGTATCGGCCGCCACGGCGTCGAGAATATCATTGCCGGTGGTAGCGCCCATGAGCAGCACTTCGTCGCAGTCCCGCAGAAGCGCCGCGAGCCGGGAGCCGGCGAACACCGTTCCTCCTTCAAGAATAACCCGTGACTCATCCCGTTGATCGACGGCGATGCGGCGGGCGGCTCCTTTCAAGTGGATGAGCGTGCAGGCCATATCTATTGCACGGTCGATCGTGTCGCGATCCTTTTTTGCAAGCACCGTCGTCTTTCGTCGGTAACCGAGGCGTCGATAGATGATATCCAGCGGGGGATCAAACGTGATGGTCTCGAAAATAACTGTCTGTTTCACGGTGCTCACTATCTCCGGCTTGTCACGGAACGATTTCAGGAAATCGTGTCGGTCAGGCGGCGAAGGCCCGTGACCGGGTCGTCTCCGAGGTGAACGGCCAGTGTCGGTCTCCCCGCTTCCAGGAGGGCCCTGCGATCCGCCCGCGCCTGGGCCGTTTTCAACACGCCGAAGAAGAGTGAAGGATCCGGTTTGCCCGCTTCATCGGGAATGTGAATATCATGAGCGTCGTTCGTCGTAAACTGGATGAACAGTCCCGCGCCGCCGTCACCCTTGTACAGCTGTCCTGTGGAATGGAGGTAGCGTGGGCCGTATCCGAGAGACGTGGGGCAGTGGAAACGCGAGAGAAGGGTCTCGCGGAATTCGTCCAGCGCGCGATCGGTCTCGGTCTTCTGTTGCAGGAACGCCAGTATACCAACATAATACCCTTCCCGCACCTGGCCGAAAAACGTTCCAAGGGCATCGCGGAGCGTGACCGCTCCCTCGGGGCCGCCGTGGATGGTAATGCCGTTTTCCTGCTGCGACGGCGCCTCCGGCGTGAATCGTCCTGTTTTACGGTACTCGTCGAGAAAGAGTTTCGTGAGATGCTTCGAGGCTTCCACGTCAGGTTGATCGAAGGGATTGATCGACATGACGTGTCCCGCCACAGCGACCGCGGCCTCCCAGAAAAAGCACTGTCCGCCCAGTTCGTAGAGATCCCCGATTTCCACCGTGATCACCGGGTGTCCCGCCCGGATCAGGGCGTCGACCCGTTCGTCAATCGAGCTGTCCCAGGCAAGTTTGAGATGCAGAAAAAGGCGGTCCCGGCCGTAGGTTTCAGCGGGCGCCTCCGGTTCATTCACCACGGGAAGGATGCCGCGCCCTTCCTTGCCGAGGCTCTCCGCTATGAGTTGTTCCAGCCACGCGCTGAAGCTTTCCAGCTGCGGTGATATGAGAAACGTGAGCTTGTCGCGGCCGGCCATGGCAAGGGACCCCAGGAGCGCGCCGAGAAAAGCGGCGGGGTTGCCTGTTTCTGAAATGTCGCCGGTTGTTTCGAAGCTTCGGGCCGCCGCGGCGCCGCGGATCAGCAGGTAGGAGATGTCGATGCCGCAAAGGGCCGCCGGCACGAGTCCGAAAAAGGACAGGGCCGAATAGCGGCCCCCCGTATCAGGGTCGTTGAGAAATACACGGCGGAAACCGCGTTTCTCGGCGAGACCGACCAGAGGTGAACCGGGATCGGTGACGGCGGTGAAATGGTTCCCCGCTCCGGTCGTGCCCCGGTCGTCCGCGATGAGGCTGTAAAACAATTTGAAAAGCGACAGAGTCTCCACGGTGGTTCCCGACTTGGTGGAAACAATGACCAGTGTCCGGGCAGGATTCATTCGGGTTGTCTGGTAGAGAATCGAGCCCGGATCGGTACTGTCGAGAATCGAGAGATCCAGGTAATCGTGTCGAAAACCGAAGGTCGTGCGGAATACCTCGGGCGCGAGGCTCGATCCCCCCATGCCCAGCAGGACGGCGCTCGTGAAGCCTTCGGAACGACACTCGGCGACGAAACGGTTGATGTTCCCGACCTCCGAACGCATATTGTCGGGCGCCGTGAGCCATCCCAGCCGGTCAGTGATTTCTTTCGGTTCCGGCTTCCAGACGGTATGGTCCTTTTCGTGGATACGCTCGATGACGGATTCTTTGCGGATATTTTCCACTGTGTCGTTGATCAGGGACCGGTAGGCGTCGAAACCGGCCAGGCGCATCGTCGTTTTCATGACGACGGGTTTCCTTTCTTCAACAGTGTTTTTGTCTCGTCGATGATTCTCGCCAGTGTGACGCCGAATCGATCGTACAGTACATCGGCCGGAGCGCTTGCCCCGAAACTGTCCATGCCGATGGCGATCCCTTCACTTCCCAGATAATGTTCCCACCCGATAACGGAGCCCGCTTCGACGGCTATTCGGGCTTTCACGGAAGGAGGCAGCACCGCGTCGCGATAATCCCGTGACTGGCGATCAAAAATATCCCAGCTCGGCAGGCTTACCACCCGGACGGCGATGTTTTCACGGGCCAGCGCTTCTCCGGCGGCAAGCGCCGCGGCGCACTCGGAACCCGTACCCATAATAATGACATCAGGCGTTTTCGCGGATGATTCCCAGAGCACGTATCCCCCGCGTCTGGCTCCCTCCGCTCCTTCCAGGCGGCTTCGGTCCAGCACGGGGAGACCCTGCCGGGAAAATACGAGGGCCGTGGGGCCGTCAGCCCGGTTCAGGGCGAGCCGCCAGGCCTCGACTGTTTCCGTCGCATCGGCGGGCCGGATAACCGAAAGATTCGGCATGCACCGCAGGCTCATAAGCTGTTCAACCGGCTGATGAGTGGGGCCGTCTTCTCCGACGCCGATGCTGTCGTGGGAAAAGACATAAATGACCCGTATGCCCATGAGCGCCGCCAGGCGGATCGAGGGGCGCATATAGTCGGAAAAAGTGAAAAAAGTACCCGTGAAGGGAATGACGCCGCCGTGAAGCGCCATGCCCGAGGCTATGGCGGCCATCGCGTGTTCACGGACGCCGAAATGTATGTTTTTGCCCTCGTATCCCCAGGGCCCGCCGGCGGAACCCTGAACGCCTTCCGCGGGCATCGTTTCGGGCGACTGGAAGTCGCCGCCTTCCTTTATCCAGGCGAGCGTCGACGGATTCAAATCCGCCGTGCCGCCTGCCAGTTCGGGAAGAACGGAACCGAGAGCCTGCATCACTTCTTCCGAGGCCTTCCTGGTGGCGATTTTCGTATCCTTACGGTCGTCGAAGGATGGAAGGGCTGTTTCCCATCCTTCGGGCAGGCGTCCTTCCATGGTCCGTTCGAATTCGGCAGCCTCGCCGGGAAACGCCTCCCGGTAACGCTTCAGGAGGTCGAGCCACGCCGATTCGGCCTTCGCGCCGCTGTCCCGGCTTGACGCCGTCACGCGGCGAACGGAGTCGGGTACGTAAAAGTCAGGCGATTCGGGCCAGCCGAGCCGGCGCTTTGCCGCCGCTACTTCCTCTTTTCCCAGGGGGGAACCGTGGGCGCCGAAGGTGCCCTGTTTTTTCGGGGAACCGTACCCGATGATGGTGCGCACGGCGATGAAAGATGGACGGGACGTTTCTGCCTTCGCGGCCGCGATGGCATTGTCCAGGGCCTGCACGTCATTTCCGTCGTCGACCTGCTGTACCTGCCAGCCGGCTGCCTCAAATCCCCGCTTCACGTCTTCGGTAAAGCAGAGAGATGTCGTGCCGGCGAGGGATATTTTATTGTCGTCGTACAGTACGATGAGTTTTCCCAAGCGAAGATGCCCGGCCAGGGAACAGGCCTCGCGGGACACTCCCTCCATGAGATCGCCGTCGCCGGCGATTACGTAAGTATGGTGGTCCACCAGGGAATACCCGGGGCGGTTATAACGGGCGGACAAAAAGGCCTCGGCAACGGCCATTCCCACGGCATTGGCGATGCCCTGGCCCAGGGGGCCAGTGGTGACTTCCACCCCCGGCGTATGACCGTATTCCGGATGTCCGGGAGTTCTACTTCCCCACGTGCGGAAGGCGCGAAGGTCGTCCAGTGACAGGTCGTACCCCGTCAGGTGAAGCAGCCCGTACAGAAGCATTGAGCCGTGACCCGCGGACAGTACGAAGCGATCCCGGTTATGCCAGCGTGGATTGGCGGGGTTATGTCGCAGGTGGTTCAGCCAGAGCACGGCGCCCGCGGGAGCGCCTCCCAGGGGGAGTCCGGGATGTCCCGACCGGGCCTTTTCAATGGCGTCAACGGCAAGGAACCTGAGCGTGTTGATGGTATCGTTCATGGAAACTGTTTCATCGGATGTCATGCGCTACCTCCGTGGCGGCCGGGTCTGCGGATTGTTTCAGGGATCGGCGACGGGCGGTACGACCGCCGCCTCTGGAATTTCCTGTTTAACGGGGGCGCCCGGCGGGACATTGACCCCGCATTAGAACAAGGATCGTTTCATTTGGCAATACCTTTTCTGGCCTTGTTTTCAAGGTGTCGCGCGGGGCCGCACCCGGCAGCTTGCGTATCGAAGACGCGGTGCGCCGAACGCAGTATTTTAATATTTGAAATAATACACTAGTACCATGTAACATTTAAAG
>DSBH01000145.1 GCA_011056825.1 Deltaproteobacteria bacterium
CCGCGGTTCCGTTCCGGCCTTTAAGGGATATGGCGGGTTCCCTTTTTCCCTGTGTACCTCCGTAAACGAGGAAGTTGTTCACGGGTTTCCGTCGAAGCGGGAACTGAAAGAAGGCGACATTGTCAGTCTCGATTTCGGTGTTTGTTACAATGGGTATTTCGGTGATTCTGCAGTCACCATACCGGTAGGATCGATTTCGGAATCTGCCCGGCGGCTGATGAAGGTAACGAAAGAATCCCTTGATCAGGGCATCTCGAACGCGGTGCCCGGTAACAGGCTGGGAGATATATCGAATGCGGTTCAACGGCACGTAGAAGCAGCGGGTTTTTCAGCCGTGCGGGACTACGTCGGACACGGAATCGGCAAAAATCTTCATGAAGATCCACCGATTCCGAATTTCGGTCCGCCTGGGCGCGGTATACTGCTCAAGGCAGGGATGGTGATCGCCATAGAGCCGATGATCAACCAGGGGACCTACGAAGTAGATGTAAAACAGGACGGCTGGACTGTCGTGACCAGGGACGGCAAATTGTCGGCTCACTTTGAACACACGTTGGCCATTACGGACGAGGGACCGCGTGTTCTAAGCGTGGTTTCATAAGAAGCCGGTCGGAAACAGCGGAGAGTCAATGGCAAAAGAAGATTCAATCGTGGTCGAGGGAACGGTTATCGAACCGTTGCCCAATGCAATGTTCAGGGTGGAACTTGAAAACGGCCACCGGGTACTGGCCCATATTTCGGGGAAGATGAGGATGCATTTTATTAAAATTTTACCGGGTGACAAGGTTACTGTTGAGCTGTCGCCCTATGACCTGACGCGCGGCAGGATCGTATATCGCTCCAAATAAGCCACCGTCGTAAACGGAGAACGTGACGTGAAAGTACGGGCATCGGTAAAAAAAATGTGTGACAAATGCAAGATAATCAAGCGACGGGGAATCGTGCGGGTTATCTGCGAGAATCCCAAGCATAAACAACGCCAGGGATAAGGAAGGAGAACTGCAGGTGGCACGGATTGCCGGGGTTGACTTGCCGAAAAACAAGCGGATGGACATCGCCCTGACCTATATTTACGGTATCGGGAGATCCAAGGCGATGGTAATTCTTGAGGAAGCCAATGTCGCTTTCGATACGAACAGCGACAGGCTTGCTGATGATCAGATTACTTCAATCAGAAGCATTATCGACCGCGACTACCGGGTCGAGGGCGACTTGAGACGGGACGTTTCCATGTCGATCAAGCGCCTCATGGATATCGGTGCCTATCGGGGGCTTCGCCACAGAAAGGGTCTGCCCGTCAGGGGGCAGAGGACCGTCACCAACGCGAGAACGCGTAAAGGTCCCCGCCGGGCGATAGGAAGCGGCAAAAGGAAGAAATAAGCATTATCTGGAGGCATGATGGCTCGACCAGCGCGTAAGAGCGTAAAAAAGAAGGAAAAGAAAAACATCAGCGAGGGGATCGCCCATATTCATTCGACGTTCAATAACACGATCGTTACCATAACGGATATGAGCGGCAATGCCATCGCCTGGGCTTCCGGCGGAGGGCAGGGATTCAAGGGATCTCGCAAGAGCACTCCCTTTGCCGCACAGTTGACCGCGACTGAAGCGGTAAAAAAGGCGAAATTGCACGGCCTCAGGACGGTGCAGGTCTACGTTAAGGGACCCGGAGCCGGGAGGGAGTCGGCTTTACGTGCGATCCAGGCCGCGGGATTGACGGTGACACTGATCAGGGACGTGACGCCCATTCCTCACAATGGATGCCGTCCACCAAAGCGGCGAAGAGTCTGACGACAGTATCATTTTAATACGGCTTTACGGAAACGGCCGTTCATGGAGGAACGTTTTGGCACGATACAGAGAATCATTATGCAAGCTATGCAGGGCGGAAGGAACCAAGCTCTTCCTGAAGGGGGACAGGTGTTACAGCGACAAGTGTTCATTCGAGAGGCGGGGTTATGCGCCGGGAGAACACGGGCAGACGCGGGCGCGAAGAAAACGTTCCGATTACGGCCTTCAGCTCAGGGAAAAACAGAAATTAAAGAGAATGTTCGGACTCATGGAAAAACAGTTCCGAAGCTATTTTTATAAAGCAGAACGAGGAAAGGGCGTGACGGGGACGAAGCTTCTTCTCATGCTCGAAAGCAGGCTGGACAACATGGTGTACCGCATGGGGTTCGCCGGTTCGAGAAACGAGGGCCGGCAGCTCGTTCGACACGGCCATTTTACCGTGAACGGCAAAAAAGTGACCATTCCATCTTATCTTGTCACCGTGGGAGATACGGTGCAGGTTCGGGAAAAATCCCGGAATACCGCCCGTATCCTCGAGGCCATGAATACGGTGGCCCGGCGGGGTGTTCCCGACTGGATCGAGCTTGACAAGGCTCAGTTCTCCGCCGTCGTGAAGGCTCTGCCGACCCGGGAAGAATTGACCATGCCCGTTGAGGAGCAGATGGTGGTCGAGTTTTATTCCAAATAGTTGAACCCATGTACTGAAACGAGGAATCGATACTATGCAGAGAAATTGGCGCAGTCTGATAAAACCAAAACGTATCGAGGTTGATGAAGACACCCATACCCAGTATTATGGTGAATTCGACTGCCAGCCGCTAGAAAAGGGATTCGGCTCGACTCTGGGCAACTCCCTGCGCAGGGTGCTCCTCTCCTCCATTTACGGTGCCGCGATCGCCTCGATAAAGATAGACGGTGTCCTGCACGAGTTTACAACCATCCCGGGCGTCAAGGAAGACGTCACTACGATTATTCTCAATCTTAAGGGGGTGCGGGTAAAAATTCACCAGGGAGAGCAGAAGATGGTTCACATCAATGCATCCGGTGAGGGCGTCGTGAAGGCGGGCGATATAATAACGGACGGAACGGTCGACATACTGAACCCCGATCACCATATCGCAACACTTTCCCGTGACGCCGTTTTGAAGGCCGAGATGGCCGTGAAAATCGGCAAAGGATACGTTCCGGCGAAAAGCGAGCGCGATCCTGATCAGCCCGAAGGAACAATCAATATCGACTCGATTTTCTCACCGATAAAGAAAGTCGCCTATACCGTGTCAAACGCGCGGGTGGGGCATATCACCGATTATGACAGACTTGTTATGGAGATATGGACCGATGGCGGCATTTTTCCCGAGGACGCTCTTGCCTATGCGGCCAGGATTTTGAAAGAACAGATCGATGTCTTTATCAATTTCGAAGATCGCGAAGAAGAGGAAGAAGCACCGGAAGGTGAGGAAGAACCTCGAGAAAACGATAATCTTTACAAGAGCGTGGACGAACTTGAGCTTTCGGTTCGATCGGCAAACTGTTTGAAGAATGCCGGTATTCAGTACATCGGCGAGCTGGTTCAGAAAACGGAAGCGGAAATGCTCAAGACGAAAAATTTCGGCAGGAAATCCCTGAACGAAATCAAGGAAATACTTGGAGAAATGGGACTTTCTCTGGGGATGAAAATTGAATTTCCTCCGCAACCCCCTGAACGGGAATAATTTGAACGCCGCGAATATTCTGGCAACCGGGAAAGGATCAACAAGAAATGCGCCACAGAAAGGCCGGAAGGAAGTTGGGAAGGACCTCGAGCCACAGGAACGCGATGATGAGGAACCTCGTGACGTCCCTTCTGAAACACGAAAAAATAACCACGACTGATGCGAAAGCCAAGGAGCTGAGAAGCGTTGCGGACAAGATGATAACGCTTGGCAAGAAAGGAACGCTTCACGCACGGCGCCAGGCTCTCAGTTTTATTCGTGATCGCGACACGACGGAGAAAGTATTCGATGTTTTGTCAGCCCGCTACCAGGATCGGGAAGGCGGCTACACGCGGGTTATGAAGAAGGGACCGCGTCCCGGCGATAAAGCGCCCCTCTCAGTTATCGAGCTTATGCCTGAAACGGCGCCGAAAAAGCGTTCCGGGCGATCCGGCGGATCGACGAAATAAACCGCAGAAGAGGCAAGATGATTATCTTGCCTTTTTTATTCTTGATTTTTCATTCCCCGGGGATATAATCGCCAGACAAGGTGAGGCGCGGTTCCCGGGTTGATTGTACTCATCAGATGCAGGGAGCGTCGGGTCGAAACGCTCCAGGGAGGTGATGGTATGGCTGAAGAAAGAGTGGGCGAGGTAATGAAATATTTCTCAAAGCCAAGTGTCGCCGCCGTGAAAATCGTGGAAGGTACGCTTTCCGTCGGCGACCGGATTCGTTTTACGGGGCACACGACGGATTTTGAAGACACCGTTGACTCGATGGAAATCAACAACGAGAAAATCGAGAAGGCCCAGGCCGGTGATTATATAGGAATCAAGGTCGCAGACCGGGTGCGCCCGGGCGATGAAATGTTCAAGGTTCTGCCTGACTAGCGACATTCTTCCCGGTCGTAATAAATTTGAAAGCCATGGTAACGCGCAACACGAACGCGCCATGGCTTTTTTCATGTGCTATTCAACGGCGGATTGACGGCACGCCGCGGAAAAAGCGATCGCGGGTTCCGGAAAACCCTTTCGAGGAAACGACAAACCATGGATCTAGACCAGGTTCGGAGATACCTGGCCGGGCTTGAAAAGCGGGGCATTCATCTCGATCTCGGCCCCGTATCGCGGCTTCTCGCTACGCTGGGTGATCCACACCTTACGTACCGGACGGTACACGTTGGTGGAACAAACGGCAAGGGTTCCGTGGCCGCCATGATCGCTTCGATACTCGGCGCGGCGGGATACCGCGTCGGTCTTTATACATCTCCACACCTTGTCGATTTCAGAGAGCGTATTAGGATTAACGGCGTCATGATTCCTGAAGAGGCGCTGGTGCGCCTGGTGAATGAACTTCGGCATTACGTTACGAAGGATATTACCTATTTTGAATTCGCCACGGTCCTTGCATTCCGTTTTTTTCAGGAACAGTCAGTCAATATCGCTGTGCTCGAAGTCGGCATGGGAGGCAGGCTGGATGCAACAAACTGCATCATGCCCGAGGTTTCGGTTATCACGACCGTTTCACTGGAACATGAACGTTACCTGGGACGGCGGCTGGTCGATATAGCCGCAGAAAAGGCTGAAATTATAAAAAAAGACGGTGTCTGCGTCACCGGCGTGACGCAAAGGAACGTTCTTGCCGTCATTGAAAAAACCGCTCAAATCCTCGGGGCCCGGGTGTTGCGGCGGGGGAAGGATTTCACCGCGCGGCGCCGGGGGAAAACAACTTTTTCGTATTACGGCATAAACCATACGCTCAGGAATCTCCGGCTCCCCCTTCCGGGAAATTATCAGGTTTCAAACGCCGCTCTGGCCGCCGCCGCCGCCGAAATCCTGGCAGAAAAGGGCATGGAAATCAATGACCGCGCACTTATTGAGGGTATCGAGTCGACAGCATGGGAAGGAAGACTGGAAACTGTCGGCGTGGCCCCGCTCATTGTTCTTGACGGCGCCCACAATCCTGAGGGAGTCAGGGCTTTATGCAGGACTCTCCCCCGGGATTTCAGCTATGAGCGATTGATTGTCCTCTTCGGCGTCATGGAAGACAAACATTGCAGGTCCATGCTGAGCAGGATCTCCCTTCTGGCGGACAGGATTATCGTGACGGAACCGCAGGGAGAAAGAACCCGTCGGCTGTCCCGCCGCGATTTGGACGATTTCGGGCTTGACGCCGACCGGTTCGAGATCATACCCTGCGTTCAGGATGCCTTTCAGCGCGCTTGTTCCCTGGCCGGGCCTGAAGACATGGTCCTGGTGACAGGGTCCCTGTACCTTCTGGGAGAAATAAAGCGGCAGGGAGTGTAGTTTCGGTTTTTAAAATGCGGCGGTTTATGGTAACCATGCCGTGATCTGCGCCTTTCGGAGCATGAGCCCTGTAAAATGAATCGATTCGGTACAATCATAATTCTTGTCCTGGTGATCAGCCTGATGCCGGTCCCGCGTTCCGTTTTCGCCCTGGACAGGGACATCGCCTCGGGCCCGGTTCACATCGAGGCCGAGCGTGTCCGCTACATCAGCGATCCTGAGGCGTACGAGGCAGAAGGCGATGTTCACATAATATTTAAAGGGGGATACCTGGACGCCGACAGGGTAATGTTTGACGTCGCGTCGAGCGAGGCCGAAGCCGAGGGAAACGTGTTCATAAAAAGCGACGGAGACACCGTTGAAGGTTCAAAGGCCCGTTTCAACACCATCACCAGGCAGGGCGTCATTTCTCAGGGGACCGTCTTTTTCAAGGAGAATCATCTCTTCCTGAGAGGAGAAACAATTGAAAAAAGGGGCGAGAATAATTATTCTCTGCGGAGCGCGGATGTAACGAGCTGCTGCGGGGAGAACCCGGACTGGAAGATAACGGGCCGAAAAATCGATGTGACGGTGGACGGGTACGGTACCGTCCGCCACGGCGCCTTCAGAGTCAAAGATATTCCCCTTATATATGTGCCGTACATGGTGTTTCCCGCGAAGACCACCCGCCAGACGGGGTTTCTTCCGCCGCGCTGGGGATTTTCGAGCGACAAACTCGGGTGGGATATCGGCATCCCGTTTTACTGGGCGGTTTCGGAATCGGCTGACCTTACATTTTACCAGCGGTACATGGACAAGCGGGGTTTCCAGGAGGGAGTGGAACTGCGGTACTGTCTCGGTGAGCATTCCTTCGGTACATTCTACAC
>DSBH01000183.1 GCA_011056825.1 Deltaproteobacteria bacterium
CCAGCGCGATCACGAAGGCACGCGACTTCGCCGTTCGGTGTTTCTCCATGCCGAGCGGCATGCCCAGCAGCGCGAAGACAATGCATGTCAGGGGCAAGGCGAACCGCTTGTTAAGCTCCATCAGGATCAGGTTTCGTTGCCGGGGGGAAAGATCGGCGGAAGAAAGTTCCCGAAGCAGAAGGAGGGGCGTCATTTCGCCCTCGTCCAGTTGATGGTTGCCTGCCGATGCCTGCAATGACGTCGACATGTCGAGCGAGATGTCGTAGACGCCGAAGTCCATCTTTCTATACGTTGAAAAATCGGCGCCAGGCATGTGCGTGCTGCCGTTCTCCAGGCGCAGTGTCACATTTCCCGAATCGGGATCAGAAATGAGCCGTCCGAGTCGCGCCACGATCGTCAGGGGACTCCCGGCGGTTCGGCTGTCGGATATAAAAATTTCACCCATGGTGGAACCATCAACGGATACTCTGTTCGCGTATAAAACAAGCCCCGGAAAATCGTCGTTAAAAACCTTTTCCTTGATGCCGATGCCCGCCTTCTGGTGTGCCAGGTCAGCGAGAAGAGAGCGGCCCGCGCTGTTGACGACGGGAACGATGTAAAACTGAAGCAGCAGGGTAAAGGCGAAAGCTGCCAGCGACAGCAGGGCCACCGGCGGCACGAGCTGGTACAGGCTTATGCCGGCGGACTTCATGACGAGGATTTCGTTTTCCCGGGACAACCGTCCCAGACCGATGAGAATTCCCACCAGCAGAGCGATAGGCACGGTAATCGCGAGGAAGGGGGGGAGGAGAAACAGAATCAACCGGAGGATGTCCGGGAAGCCGACGCCCTTGTTGATCATAAGGTCCATGAGTTGCAGAATTCGTCCCATGAGAAGAACGAAGGTCAGGATCAGGAGCACCAGCAGGAAGGGATAAAAAATTTCCCGGCACAGGTAACGGTGGATAATAAAATGTTTCATCGCGCATCCGATATTGTTGTTGAAAAAAAGCAATATAGCAGTTATTCATGAGTGATTCAATGTCAACAAGCGTAATGAACCCCTTTCGTCTCAGGAACTTCCGTGACCTTTCATAGATTGACCTTTTATATTTTTTTTGTTACATGCATCTTCTTTATTCGAGGTCGGGGGAGCCCTTAATGATTGATCTTCATACCCATACGCTTTTCAGTGATGGAGAGCTCGTTCCGGCTGAACTTGTTGTGCGTGCGTTGAGCCTGGGATATCGGGCCGTCGCGTTCACGGATCACGGCGATTATTCGAACATCGATTTTATCATTCCCCGGCTCGTTCAAGCCTGCCGTCGCCTGAAGGCGTTTTCAGAACTGCAGGTGATGGCCGGTGTGGAATTGACCCACGTGCATCCGCGGGACATCCGTGAACTCACTGAGGAAGCACGATCCCTCGGCGCGCAGCTGGTTGTTGTCCACGGTGAAACCATTGTCGAACCTGTCGCAACGGGGACCAACCGGGCAGCCATCGAAGCCGGCGTTGACATCCTCGCCCACCCGGGCCTGATTACAGCGGACGACGCTGCGGCCGCGGCTGAGAACAATGTCTATCTCGAAATATCAGCCCGTTCCGGTCACAGTCTGACAAACGGACATGTCGCCGCAACCGCACGGCGGTGCGGCGCGAAGCTGGTTCTCAACTCGGACGCCCATGCCCCCGGCGACCTGCTGACCCGGGACAAGGCCCGCCGCGTGGCTTTGGGAGCAGGAATGCAGGACGAGGAAATCGACGAGATGTTCCGTAATTCCGAATCGCTCTGCCGTGTGGCCGGGGAGCGATGAGGGTTGTCTTCCTTTCAGATGCCCATCTTCGGGACGAGCGGGACGAGGGGTACCGGCTTCTTTTGCGGTTCATGAAAGAACTCGAGGGGACGACAGATCACCTGGTCATAGCCGGTGACTTGTTCGATTTCTGGTTCTGTGACGGAGCGAAAATTTATCCCGAATTCGGAACAATCATACAAGCGTTGATCAACCTGAGAAAAAGCGGTGTCCGAATATCGCTTATCGAGGGAAACCACGATTTTTTCATGCAGGAAGCTTTCCGAGGAACGGGAATCGAGATCATTCCCGACGAAATAGTTCTGGAGATCGACGGAGCCAGAATATACATAGCCCACGGGGATCTTGTAGACCGGTCGAATAAGCGGTATCTGATGCTGAGGCGATTACTTCGAAGCGGATTTTTTTTCAGACTGCAACGGTTATTGCCCGCCGGACTGCTCTGGAAAATAGCGGGACGATGTTCCAGTTCGAGCAGGCGATATATGCAGGAGCGGTCCCGGTCGATTGTCGAAGCCATGAAGCTTTTTGCCCGTGAACGCATCGCCGGGGGCATGGACGCCGTAATACTGGGGCACAGTCACCAGCCGATGATACAGTGGTACACAGTCGACGGAAAAACAGGAATGCTGGGGCTCCTCGGGGATTGGATCGAGCATTATTCCTACGTCGTATTTGAAAACGGTCGGTTTACACTCGAATTCTATGGAGCGAAGTGACAAGAGAAGGGGACGCTTGGGTGATGAATTTCGGGGGACCGGATATATACGGGGATGACGAAGCGGAACGAAGTGAAACCTTTGTGATAATTCCCGTCCCCTATGATCTGACCTCGAGCTGGAAGGCCGGTTCGCGGCACGGTCCGGCGGCGATACTTGAAGCGTCCGCCTACCTGGAACTTTACGACGAGGAGCTTCGACAGGAAACATGGCGTGCGGGCATTGCAACGCGTGAAGCCCTGGAACCCGACGTCCGCGGGCCCTCGTACATGATAGAAGAAGTGCAGGCGGAAGTGGCCTCAGTTCTGAAGGAGAAAAAAATTCCCGTTTTGCTCGGAGGAGAACACAGCGTGACGCTTGGGGCGGTAAAGGCCGCGAAGGAACGTTACCCCTCGCTTTCGGTGCTGCAGCTCGACGCGCATGCTGATCTGCGTGATTCCTACCAGAATTCGCCTTTAAGCCATGCTTGTGTCGGGCGACGGATCGTGGAACTCTGTTCCCTGGTGCAAGTGGGTGTTCGCAGCATGAGTGTGGAGGAAGCCCGCTTCATTGATGAAAAAACGGACCTTGTCCTGTCGCTTTCGTCGGATGAGACTCGTATTGACGGGTGGATCGACCGGGTGTGCGAACGGTTGACAGAGGACGTGTATATTTCCATCGATCTTGACGTCTTCGACCCCTCTATTATTCCGGCGACAGGGACACCGGAACCCGGCGGAATGGGATGGCTGGAAGTTCTCGATCTTGTTCACGCCATCGCCGCCGTCAAGTCGATCCGCGGCTTCGACGTGGTAGAATTATGTCCCCTGCCGGGGGTTGCGGCGTCTGATTTCACGGCTGCGAAACTTGTGTACCGGGTTATGGGATACATCGCGGAAAAATATATATCATGAAAAGGAGAAATGCCTTGAATCCATTCGTCCCGACAAGAATGTTTTTCACCAAGGGTGTTGGTTTTCACAAGGAAGAGCTTCATTCATTCGAGCTGGCACTTCGCAGCGCGGGCATCGAGAAATGCAACCTGGTCAAGGTGTCGAGCATTTTCCCTCCCGGATGCAAGGTGATTCCCCCGAAGCAGGGATTGCGGGAATTGCAGTCGGGCGGTATAACGTTTACGGTTATGAGCCAGTGTTCCAGCGACGAGGCCCGGCGGCTTATAGCAGCCTCGATCGGATGTGCCATCCCCACCGATCGGACAACCTACGGTTATATCAGTGAGCATCACGCCTACGGACAGACCCAGAAACAGGCGGGAGAGTATGCCGAGGACCTGGCGGCTGCCATGCTTGCCTCGACACTGGGCATAGATTTCGACATAGATGCAAGCTGGGACGAGAAGGAAGAAATATTTAAAATAAGCGGCAAGATCGTTAAAACAATGGAAACAACCCAGTCGGCTATAGCGCGGGTGGGTGGATATACAAGCGTCGTGGCGGCGGCGGTCTTTCTTTTCTGATCGTTCGTCGTAACGCCTTTACCGAGACACAGGGCAGCTCCCGATTTGTTTTCAAACCTCTCCTGACATTTTTGCAGAGCCGTCATGGCGGAAAATGAATTAGCGAGAGCAAGAAAGCAAGGGGGATACCCATGTCAGGAAATGCGGCGGCGTCGGTCTGCCTGTACGTTCTGCCTGCGGCGGTCGGTTCGCTGGTCTTTTTCGCGCTTATGATCGTTTCGCTTGTGCGGGACGGCAGGAGCATTGCGGTGAACCGGTTGTTCGCCGCTATCTGTTTTCTGGGAGCGCTTATCAACGCCGATGTCGTTGTTGTTGCCCTGGTTAATGACAATGAACTGGCGTTGAAGATCGATCGGCTCGTTTACCTGCTTTTTATTTTCAGTATTCCAGTCTATATCAGGTTCACTCACGTTTATCTCGGCATCTCGCGCCGTCTTCTCGAAAAGGCAACGCTCGGCGCGAGCGCATTCATGCTTCTTTTTACGCAGCATGCCGTTTTTATCAGCGGGCACCAAGAGTATTCCTTTGGTCGAATCGCACAGGCCGGTCCGATGTACTGCCTTTTCATCGCCTTTGCCGGAATAGCAGTTGTTTATTGCATGGCCCTTATGGTTGCGCATCTTGTTGCCGCGACGGACAATAGACGTAAAAACAGACTGAAATATCTGATCGTCGGCTTCGGCATGGGCGCGGCTCTGATCGCGCTCAACGCACTGCCCGTGATGGGAATTCCCGTTTATCCCCCGGGTAATTTCAGCTTTATTCCGGCCGTCGTACTGGCATTCGGAGTGTTGAAATACGACCTCCTCGATCTGAGGGCCGCCGCGGGAAAATGGTTTTTTTACCTGTTTTTCACGGGTTCCCTGGCGATCGTCTACCTCCTCATACTCTACATTTTAAACCTGGCGGCCATGAGTCTCGGCACGCACAACCCCCTGGTCATTTCCCTGCTTCTCGCTCTTCCGGTCGTCCTGATTTACGAACCGCTCAAAAAGGCGATACGTGCACTGGTGGAACGTTTTTATTTTAGGGGAAGGTATAATTACAGGCACGTTCTTAAAGACGTGAGTCATACCCTGACATCGCTGTTGAAACTGGAAGACGTGGGGCGGTATCTCGTCGATTCGGTTTACAGCGCGCTGAATCTCTCTTCGGTTTTTCTCGTCGTGTTTGACGAAGAAAAAGGGGATGCGGCGATGATGGAATACCGCGGCGATACGGCGGCGGAGGCGGCCGACCGGTTTCGGGAAGTGACCGGCCCGGTAACAGAATTTATCGAAGAGGCGGGACGGGTCCTTTCTGCCGCCGACATCGAGCGGAGTGGAATGTCGGCAAACACGAAGGAGAAAATAACAGGCTTTGTAAAGCGGTTTGATTTTGTATTTATTTTCCCCCTGTATTTCAAAAACCGGCTTTCGGCCCTCTTGATGCTGGGAGACAAGATATCGGGCGATCTCTTCACGCCGGAAGACCTGGAACTTCTGACAACTATTTCGAACCAGGCCGCCGTGGCGATCGCGAACGCCGCCGGCTACGAGCGGCTGGCGAATGTAAACAGGGATCTCGAAAGGCGCGTGGAGGAACGGACCGCCGGCTTGGTCAGAGCCATGGAGGAACGGGAACATACCAGGCAACAGCTCATCCGTTCTGAAAGTCTCGCGGCCATCGGGCAACTGGTCGCCGGCACGGCACACGAACTGAATAATCCGCTGGCGGGCGCCTTGAGCCTGGTTGAATCGTCCATGGAAACCCTCTCGGAAAACCGGCGGGACGAAGAATATCTTGACGAAGTCCTGGAAGACCTCGCTTTTTCAGTGAAGGAACTGAAACGGGCGGGAGGTATCATCAAGAGTCTCCTCAGCCTATCTCGACAGACCCATGAGACTAACGAACCGGTAAATATAAATGCCGTGCTTGAAGACGCCCTCAGGATTCTTCGAATCCGTTATAAAAACCGCGACATCGCAATTACGAAAGAGCTTGCCCCCGATACTCCCGTGCTGAGAGGCAACACAGCCCAACTGGGTCAGGCCTTTATTAATATTATAAACAATGCAATCCAGGCATTGCCTGACAGCGGCGGGTCCATCACACTGACGTCCCGTTTCGTGGAGGAGAAAAACAGTCTTCTCGTCCACTGCAGAGATGACGGATGCGGCATTCCTCCCGACCGGCTGCAGGAAATTTTTCATCCTTTTTACACCACCAAACAGGCGGGCGAGGGAACAGGTCTGGGTCTTTACATCAGCCACGAAATAATTCGAAGACACGAAGGAACGATTCACGTTGAAAGCGAGTGGGAAAGGGGGACCACCGTACTGGTTGATTTTCCACTGGAAAGGAGTGAACAGTGAACTATCTGGTCGTCGTCGATGATGAAGAAAGCGTCAGGCGGTCTCTCAAGCGAGCCCTTGAGCGGGAGGGGTACGGTGTCCTTCTCGCTGAAAACGGAGATATGGCCATCGAACTCATCAAAAATCGTCCGCAGGGAATTGAAACGGTCATTTCCGATTTCCGGATGCCCGGGAAAGACGGGCTTCAAACGCTTACGGAAGTGAGAAAACTGAATCCGGAAATAACGAGGATCATGCTGACAGGGTACGCCACGATGGCGTACCCTGTCAGCATGATCCTCGTTATTTCCGGATTCAGTTTTCTCACTTCCGTAAGCG
>DSBH01000187.1 GCA_011056825.1 Deltaproteobacteria bacterium
GATCCCCGCAGTATCACCCGCCCGCCCGCCTCGGAGGCGTTCAGGGAATTACCGAGAATATTATCAAGGATTCTGTTCAATTTTTCAGGATCGGCAGTTATCGATGTCTCAGGGGGACATTCCACGCTCAGCCGGACGTCCGCTTTAGTGAACAGCGGCCCGAAACGCTCGGCGACATCATGCAGAAAAGACCGCAGGTCAAGGGATTCCGGTTTCAGTGACAAGGCGTCCGCTTCAGCGTGGGCCATATCTTCGATGCCTTCAATAAGCGAAGTCAAGCGGCCCGTTTCTTCCAGGAGCGATTCGAGTGTTTCTTTTTCGGCGGGTATGACGCCGTCGATCATGGCTTCCAGCTCCGCCCGGACGGCGGCGACGGGAGTTCTCAACTCGTGGGCGACATCGGAGATCAGTTTCTTTCTGAGACTTTCCTGGCGGCGCAGCGCATCAGACATGCGGTTGAATGTATTGGACAGCACGGCGATCTCGTCACTTCCGGAAACCGGTACTTTTCGACCCGTTTCACCCTTTTCAATGCTCCGTGCCGCCTCGGCAAGCCGGTTTACCGGCGCGGTTATTCCTCTCGCGAGACCGAAACTTGCAAGTATGACCACAACGCCGGTGAAGGCAAGGGAAAACGCAAGCAGCGCATCGGCACGTTTGATGAAGGCCAGATCCTTTTCACGCTGCATGAAGGTCACGTCGACGGAACCTATCTCCGTGCCCTGTACGAACAGGGGGAACCCCATGGTTTTTCCCGGCGATCCAAGTCGTTGAGAGGCGAGTGCCCCCCTGACCTTTTCCTGCGTGGCCGATGAAAGCTGCTCCATCGCCCTGGTCGAGGTCATGACGATCCGGTTGTCTGAATTACGCACGGTTATGTCGAGACCCAGCATCAGCGCCCGAATGACATCGTGCGCGACAGCCTTTTTGTGCCACTCGCCTGCATGTTCATATGTCGCTTCAATGGATGCCGTCAGCCACTGAACACGATCGAGCAGTTCGCCTTCCCGGTATTGCTCGAAATCGGCGATAAACATGAAACGGAGGGCCACGGCGGCGCCCAGGGAAAGAAGAGAGACCACCAGAAAAAGACAGAGGATTTTTATTCGAAGCGTCTTACACATCGGGATTGCCCGAAAAACGGTATCCCACGCCGTAGACGGTGAGAATAAAAAGGGGATGTTTGGCGTCGGGTTCTATCTTGCGCCTGATGTTTTTTATGTGGGCGTCCACGGTTCGGTCATACCCCTCATATTGGTATCCGAGGGCCCGTTCCACCAGCTGGTCCCTGGAAAAAACGGTGCCCGGCGACCGCGCAAGCGCGAAAAGGACCTTGAATTCCGTCGGTGTGAGGTCCAGGAGAGTTCCCTGTCTTGTCACGCGGTAGGTTCGCCCGTCGATGACAAGATCACCGTTATTGAAACTCATGAGAGTCGTTTCGGCGAGATCGTCTTTCTGCCATCGCTTCAGAACCGCCTTTACCCGCCATACCAGTTCGCGTGGGCTGAAGGGCTTGACGATATAGTCGTCGGCGCCTGCGGCAAACCCCGCAACACGTTCCTCCTCTGATGCCTTGGCCGTTACCATGATGACGGGGAAGTCGCCGATGGTCTTCAACGCTTCAAGCAGATCCTCTCCTTTTCCATCGGGAAGCATCAAGTCCAGCAGCACCAGGAGCGGCGTTTGCCGTTCCGCCGCCTGAAGCGCTTCGGAAACCCGTTCGCAGTGCAACACGGGAAAGCCCGCGCCCTCCAGGTAAACTTTCATGACCCGGGCGATTTTCAGGTCGTCCTCGACGATTAATACGGGTGAATCAACCATGTCGTCAAACCCGGCAGCTTGTTACTTTTGCTGCTGCTTCCGTGCTTCGTATCGTTCCTGTCCTTCCTTGAAAAGCCGGATTTCTTCTTCCGTATAGACAGTAAGGGGAGGGACTTCCACGGGTCGGCCCTGTTCGTCGACGGCCACCATGGTGTAGTACGCCGTTAACGCCTTGACTCTCTTTTCTTCCGATATGTGCTCCGTTTCAACCTCGACGCGGACCTCCATGGAGGATCGCCGCACGTAAGTGATGTGGGCATTAATGAGAACCAGAGATCCAACCATGACGGGGTGTATGAAATGGATATCATTCACCAGGACCGTGACCACATTGGTATGGCTGTGGCGCGCCGCCGCGACACCGGCGGCGTTGTCCATCATTTTCATTAATTCGCCGCCGTGGACGAACCCGGCGGGATTTGCCTGCGCCGGAAGCATAAGCTCAGCCATGGTAAGCGCTGAATGTTTGACTGTCCGGCCTTTCAGGGGAATGTTATTTTCCAGGTCGTGGAGAATTTCGCGGAATTTCGCGCTGTGACCTTCCTCGACAATGCCTATTCGCGTGAAAAATTCGGCTATATCGTGAAAGCCTTCCTTCTCGGCCTGAAGCGAGGATGCGCGGTAAAACGCCGTGGCCTCGTTTTCGTGTTCTATGGCCGTTACGAGATTCTCCACCACATCTTTGTCGCCTCCGAGAAAATTGAACTCGTGGGTCGCGTGTTCCAGTTCGTTGAGTGCCGTCTGGTAAAAAATGTCGGATACCAGGTCGTATCCCGCGTTTCTTGCGGCCCGGGCCGCCGTGATGTAGCCGAAATGGGCGTGCAGTTCAAGAGTCAGGGCTTTTTGAAGGTTTTCCTCGGTGACGCTTTTTTTTAAATCCATGTTGACAACCTCCCGGATTGAATGCCGCCGGTTGAGGCGGGAATAAGCCCTGTTTTCACGGGGCGCCGTGTACACATACAGGAACAATAATGAAGAATAATAGAGAATAGCCCGGAAAAGATCAAGCTGAAGTAACATCCGGTCTTTGTGGAACAGTAGCTCTTTCAGGAGAATGACGCGAGAATGTTTTTCACGATGGGTGCGATGATGCGCGCATTCGTCCGAGCCGCTTCCTGGACGGCTTTAGTGGAAAGTACGTTGTCGCTGACGCCGTGCGCGTAATTGTCGACCGAGCACAATGCAGCATAGGGAAGGCCGATCTCGCAACAGATAACGGCTTCGCCTGCCATGGTCATACCCACGATATCGGCGAAATTCGCCATCATTTGTATTTCAGCCCTGGTTTCATAGCGGGGTCCCGTTGTTTGCCAGTAGACACCCGACGGGACCGTGGCGCTCTGGCGGGGCACGGTCGCCGCGATCAACTTCTTTCGCAACGCTTCATCGAGATTCGGCGGTACGTGGGCGTCACGGTCATGGAATACCGTCTGCATCGGTGACAGGGCGATGAAGTCATGGGGAATGACGATGGTGCCGGGTGCAAGGTCGCGCTTAAGGGACCCGGTTGAATTAACGCCGATAACAGCGGCAACGTCCAGCTCTTTCAGGGCCTGCATGTTCGCGCGATGATTGATCAGGTGAGGCAGAATGTAATGGTTGCGGTCGATTCCGTGACGCGGCAGAAAGACCGCGTTCCCGGCAAGAAAAACGGTGGCGGTACCGAAGACCGTTTCCACTGTTTTACGTTCCATGTCCTCGAACAGGGGTTCTTTCAGGAAAATCGTTCCCGCCGCGATACCGAGTTTTTTCATTTTTTTCCCCAGCCGCCCCCGCGGCGAAAATAAAATAGCAGATCGCCGCCGGTGTGTCAAAATGTGTTCTACCGGACATCGGCGGAAGTCGTTCAGGTGGAATGTATCAAGATGCGACGATGTCCGGCACGGAATGTCGAACACGGCAACAAAGATAATGTTACAATACAGGAAAATATTGTAAAAAATATTCTATAATAATTTTTAGCGGGCAAAGGCGGTAAGGGAAATGGTTGAGAAAAACCTCTACTCTACCGACGATATTGCCGGAACATACAGGGCGGTCGCCGATCATATCGATACAAGGCACCACATTTTTCGCTATTCCGAGAATCATCGGGATGTCCGGGACGTGGCGCTGCAGGGGATCGATCTCGGGTGGGTGAGATCAGCGCTCGATCTGGGATGCGCCTATGGTTTTTTTACGGAAAAAATCGTCACCTGCCTGCATATGAACGCCCATATTACCGGTATTGACCTCATCGACGACGGGAACCGCTCTTCATTTCTTTCCATTGTCGAATCGGCCGGGAGGCGTGGCTGTTTTATCGCCGGGCACGCCGATTGTATCAGGGAAATGAAAAGCGGGAAGTTCGATCTTGTCATAGCGAGTTATTCACTGTATTTTTTCCCCCATCTTATCAGAGAGATAGCTCGCATACTTCAACCGCGGGGCGTTTTTATCGCCGTCACACACACGGAGCGGTCGCTGAATGAAATTATTCAGCTCATACCGGGCGCCATGAAACAAACCGGAATAGAACCTCCCGGCGAACTTGCCATAAGCAGGCTTCTGCAGGTATTTTCCATGGAAAACGGTGAACGGCGGCTGGCGCCTCACTTCAAAACAGTGGAAATTATCCCCTATCCCAACAAGCTCATCTTTCCCAGGGAAAGAATAGATGACTGCATCGATTATCTTTCAAAAAAGAGAAACCTGCTGTTCAAGGAAGTAATTGAAAGAGACCGCAATCGATTACAGGATGTGATGGAAGTTTTCTTCAGCGGCCTGAGGGAACGGGCGGAACATGGTGCTGTTCTGGAAATAACAAAACATGATTGTATTTTCAGATGCCGTTATCCGAAGGCAGAGTGAAACACGCGAAACGGAGTGAACCGTGAAATCGAAACGCATTTTCTGTACCTATTGCTCACGCCGACTGGTCGAGCGGCACGTGGACGGCAAGACGAGGCCCTATTGCCCCCACTGCGATGTCGTGTTTTATGATAACCCATTGCCGGTCGTGAGTGCCATTGTTGTCAATAGGAAGCGGGAAGTACTGCTGGTAAAGCGCGGGCGGGAACCTCACCAGGGGGAATGGTGTCTGCCCATTGGCTTTGCCGAAACCGGTGAAAGTATAGAAGATGCGGCTCTTCGTGAGCTTCGTGAGGAGACCGGTCTTGAAGCCGCTATTTTACGCCTTATTGATGTGGACACGATTCATGATGATTATTACGGAAGTCTTACCGTTATTACCTATGAAGTCCGGAAAACAGGCGGTCGGTTGTCGCCAGGGGATGACGCGTCCGAGGTGAAGTTCGCCCCCGTCGTTGATCTTCCGCCCCTGGCATGGGAATCAAACACGAAGGCGGTGAAACGATACGTTGACATTTACCGCGATGCCTGGGCGATGATGGACTCCTTCAGCCATTTGTTTACAGACGCGGAAGTTCCTGAACTGCTTGATCCCGGACCGAAAGTGGGGAAATCTTTTCTCTCGAACGTTCTCGTGCGGTCCATTGAGCGTCGCGGCGATGAAATAACGAAGCTCTGGATGGAAGATATGAACACGGGCATTATCAAAACCGAGCGGCACCGGGAGATTTTTCTGGATATTCACCGTGAGGCTCTTCGAGAAGTGGGCAAATTGCTTCGGGGTACAAACGACGTGTTCGATAGTTTCTTCTTTTTCAATGCGGGACATGAGCTCATGAAAAACGACGTCCCCATGCCCGTCATACTCACCGCCATGGCCCTCAGCCGGAAGGCCATCTGGACCTACGCCATGAAGAGAAGAGTAGCCCCGTCGCCACTTGAAGTGTATGCCACGCTGGAATTGAACAACCGGATCATTTTTCTCTATGATCGCGTGAATTATCACCTGACTATGGGCTACTCCTCGTCTATGGCTGGTTCCGACCCCGCCGGGCGTGAATGACAGGGATAACCGGATCGTCGAATTATCGCGGTGAAAAACCGCGGTAATTTCGAAGCGTGATACGCCGGAACGACAGGACAAATTCTCGTTGACATCGATCCGGCAGGTATGAAAGAATCCCCTCCACATATATTACGAACAGTTGAAGGAGTATTAGTAATGACGGATTCTGACCTGATGACTCACGTAACCGACAGTAGTTTTGAAACGGAAGTTCTGAACGCCGACAAGCCGACGATGGTGGATTTCTGGGCGCCCTGGTGTGCCCCGTGTCTGGCCGCCGGTCCAATTATAGAAGAGCTGGCGCAAAGTTATAAGAACAAGCTCAAGGTAGCGAAAGTCAACGTGGATGATAATCCCGGAATAGCTTCCAACCTGGGCATACGAAGTATTCCTACCATCATGATTTTCAAGGACGGAAAACTGCACGACAGTCTGGTGGGCCTGGCGCCGAAGGACCGGCTGGAGGCGTTTGTAAAGAAAGTATTGTAATAATGCGCGTTGCAAAAATAATTTTCCTGGCAGTCTGTATATGCATGATCACCGGATGCTCCCTGTGGTCGTGGTTGGGATTCGGCCCGAGTTCGCCGCACGGCCGGGGGACGCCCGCCGATCTGTACCGCAGCGGTATCGAGTATTACCAGGATGGAAAATACAAGGATGCCGTCAGTCAGTTTACCAGGTTGCGGGAAGAGTATCCGCTCAGCCAGTACACCGTGCTGGCCGAAATGGGTATCGCCGATTCTTACTACAGTTCCGACGATTATCTCATGGCCGAGGCCTTTTACCGGGAATTCATGGCGTTGCGTCCCACCAACGAGAATATTCCCTATGCAATGTTTCAGC
>DSBH01000150.1 GCA_011056825.1 Deltaproteobacteria bacterium
CGTATTTCTTCGAGAGTGCGTACGGGTTTCTTGGTGTGCAACAGGCCCGGACCATGCGCGTGTATGTACAGCACCTTCACGTCTTTCAATTCGGCCGGTTGCATACTATTCAGGAATTCGTTCGCCACGCGGGTCGCGGTTGTACCGTCGGGGTACCCCATGGGGAGATCAAGGGCTTCCATGACAGGGAATCTCCCCGGCGTGTAAGCAAAGCAGGACATGCCCAGGTCCGATATGCCCTGTACTACGCCGTCGTAACACTGCCGTGCGTTCGTCAGCGTGCCGCCGGGGAAGAGATTGATTGTGACCTCTCCATCGGTCCGTTGTTCGATTTCCCCGGCCCATTCGGCAGCGGCCTGCGCCTGGCCGTGCGCCGCCGGAAAGAAAATACTGTAATTAAGTGTGACTTTCGCCTCCGCCGGAACGGGGGCGGCAAGCCACAGTATAAGCGCCGCCGAGGCAAGAACAGTTACGGTTATTCTTGATATTTGTCGCATCATTACAGCTCCCTCCTGGAAAATTTTTATTTAAAAAAATACTACTCGGGCATTGCCCGTCGTCACGACTGGATGATGATGGGATGTTCCGGGAAGCCTGCTTGCCCCATGGAAAGGGGAAAGCAGGCATCAATACATATAGATGTAAAACGGGGTGTGTTCTTGAATGTGTGATGTGCAACCGTTGAAATGTCTGTTTTTCATCATTTGTTTTTCCGCCGGGGGTTAAAGACCTGCGCGTGCTTCCGACATACCGGCGACGCGCCGCCCGGTTCGCTTGTTTGCCTGTCGTCCTGTTTCATGGCGTCATTCTTCGTTTAAGACGCCGTGAAAGAGAGCCCGGCATGCAAGGCGTAAATCCGGCGAAATCCGTCGCCGGAGGAACGCCCACTTATACGGCATTACGTGGTTTCAGTATCCGTCTTGGTTTTCTCCAGTTCTTCCTTGTAGCGCTCCGCTTCCGCCTTGGCCTTTTCCAGTTCCTGTTTTGCCTTTTCCAGTTCGTCGTTTCCGGCCGAGGCTTCCTTTTTCTCTCTCATTTGGTCGCGAATTTCATCGTACCCGACATAAATGGCCAGGGCGCCGCCGAGAAGGAGAGCTACGGGTATTCCTCCCGCCAGCAATGTTATAAATTGCGACCACCAGATTACGATTCCGAGAAGTCCTACTACCGCCGCGATGATACCGCCGATCATAACCTGCATTATGATAAAACCTCCTTCTTACGCGATTCTGCGCTGATAAAATCGATAACTGTAAAAGGACGTTTTTACGCCCTGAAAGATATCAGGTAACACAAAAAAAATTGACGGGCAAGATCAAAATGAAAAAAAGACTTGCCAAAAAGTCATGATTCCTTTAGGTTTACACATTCTTAACAAAGACCCTTTAAATACGGTGAATTACCGGAAAAAATATCGTGCGGTCCCGAACCGTCGCTTGAGGAGAATGTTGATGATAGAACCAGATTTTGACAAGACCGGAGGATTGGTCCCGGCCGTTGTTCAGGATGTCGAGACGAACAAGATACTTATGCTTGCCTACATGAACCGTGAAGCCTGGAACAAAACGCTGAAAACGGGGAAGGCGACTTACTGGAGCAGATCCCGGAGCAAGCTCTGGATCAAAGGCGAAACATCGGGGAATTTCCAGCAGGTAAGAGAGGTACGGATAGATTGCGATGCCGACGCGGTCCTGTTAAAGGTCGACCAGAAGGGAGCAGCCTGCCACCTGGGATATTATTCCTGTTTTTTCCGGCGGATTTCAGGGGATGACGTGGAAGTGGTTGAGGAACGTCTCTTTGATCCGGAGGAAGTCTACAAAAATGAGCAGTAATCTTCTCAAGCTGGGTATTCCCAAGGGAAGCCTCGAGGCCAACACGGTCGAACTCTTCAAGCGCGCCGGGTGGAAGATTTCCTATAACGAGCGAAGCTATTTTCCGTCGATAGACGACGACGAGATTGCCTGTTACCTGATCCGCGCCCAGGAAATGGCCCGCTATGTGAATGATGGAACCATTGATCTGGGACTCACCGGTCGAGACTGGATCGTCGAGAACGACGCCGACGTCACTGTCGTACAGGACCTTGTTTATTCCAAGGTATCCAGGCGGCAGGCCCGGTGGGTGCTCGCCGTAAGGGAAGACAGTTCAATAGCTTCACTGGAAGACTTGCAGGGTAAGCGCATTTCAACGGAACTGGTCAACTTTACCAAACGGTATTTCAGGGAACGTGGCATAGACGTACATGTCGAATTTTCCTGGGGCGCCACTGAGGCAAAAGTGGTGGAGGGTCTGGTGGACGCCGTCGTCGAAGTGACCGAGACGGGCAGTACGCTGCGAGCGAACAAGCTCAAGATCATTCACGAACTGATGAAGACCAATACGCAGCTCATAGCGAACAAGAGCGCCTGGAATGATCCGTGGAAACGGAGAAAAATCGAGCAGATCAGCATTTTGCTGCGGGGATCTTTTCTGGCGATGAGCAAGGTTGGCCTGAAAATGAATGTTCCGAAAGAAAACCTGGGACGGGCCGTGCTTCTGCTGCCTTCGATAACGGCGCCCACTGTATCCCAGTTGAACAAAGACGAATGGTTCGCCGTTGAAACAATCGTCGACAAGGATATTGTACGGGATTTGATCCCGTTGCTCCGGGAAGCCGGGGCGGAAGGCATTATCGAGTATCCGCTCAACAAGGTTCTCTGAGGAGACTGCCGCCATGGCGAGAAACGCGGAGATCAAGAGAAAAACGACCGAGACGGACATCACCGTTGCGGTCGATCTGGACGGCGAGGGAAAAAGCGCAATCGACACGTCCCTGCCATTTTTCGACCACATGCTGACACTCCTGGCGCGTCACAGTCTTATCGATTGCTCGGTGACAGGCAGGGGCGATACTGATGTTGATGATCACCACCTCGTGGAGGACATCGGGTTGTGTCTGGGAGAAGCCCTGGAAAAAAGCCTGGGCGACAAAAGCGGGATCGGAAGATACGGAACGGCATTCATTCCCATGGACGAAAGCCTGTGCCATGTATCGGTCGATTTTTCCGGGAGACCCAGTCTTGTTTATAATGTCCGTTTCGAGCATGAAAAGATCAAAAATTTCGAATTGCTGCATCTGGAGGAGTTTTTTAAGGCGCTTGCCGATAAGGCGGGAATCACCTTGCATATAAACAGCATATATGGTAAAAATCCTCACCATATAGCTGAGGCGATGTTCAAGGCATTCGCCCGCGCTTTGAGAGCGGCCGTGTCGATCGACAGCCGTGTTTCCGGAGTCCCTTCGAGCAAGGGGGTTCTCTGATCGTACATCAGGAGTTCCCATTGCGACCGAGTTTTCCCCTGTTGCAACGTTTCGGCGAGGCAAGGGTATGATTCCCGGCAAAAGTCAATTCACAGGTATCGTCAGGTCAGTGGCCCTGTGCGCGGCTCTGTTGGTCTGTTTGTCTCTGGTCCCGGCCGGTTGCGGCGGCTTTCGCGGCGTCATGCCGTCCGCAGTTCAGGAAGAATCTTTTGATTTCAAGAAAATCGCCATTGTGCCCGTTAAACGCGTTTTGTCCGAGGATCCCCGGCAGCAGTTTGCCCAGTGTCCCCTGACAGGCGCTTTTTACCGTAACTGCGGAGTTCCCGGGGAAACCGCAGAGAGCGATCTTGAAGAACTTTTTATAAACGAGCTTGCATCAAAACGGCAATATGTGCTGATTCCGCCGGAGCGGGTCGAGGGAGTACACCGTCGCGTCAGGGCGGCGTCTTTCAAAAAGACGACTCGCGATGAATTGAAGACGGTAGGTGAAGAACTTGGAGCCGACGGTGTTATAGCAGGTTACGTGTTTTGTTATGCGGAACGCAAAGGGTACACCTATGCCGCGGAACAGCCGGCGTCGGTGGTGTTCGTGTTTCACCTTCTGCGAGTGAGTGACGGCGAAGTCGTGTGGACCGGTATTTTCGACAAGACGCAGGAGTCACTCATGCAAAATATTCTCGACCTGCGTGCCTTCTTCAAGGGAGGCGGAAAATGGATAACCGTCAAGAAACTGGCGGCGCAGGGCATTAAGGAAGTATTGAAAACCTTTCCGGAGCGTGAATAAGAGCATTAATTAGTTTCGTTTACTCTATCTTCTCCGGCAATATGGTTCTTGCGGCGGCGTAATCAGCAGGTAATGCCGCCGTTTTGCTGGTGCGCGAAGCGTGAGGCGTCCTGCCTGCGGGTCCGTGCCGAAAGGAACGCAACATCAGTCGTGGTTATAATTCCGGCGATCGATATCAAGGACGGGAAGTGTGTAAGACTTCTTCAAGGGGATTTCAACCGCGTTACCGTGTATGCAGACGACCCCGTCGAAATGGCGAAAGCCTGGCGGCGCAGAGGCGCGGAGCGCCTTCATGTCGTGGACCTCGACGGCTCGAAGGATGGAGGTCCCGTCAATGGGGAGGTCATTGAACGCATTGCCCGGGCCGTCGACGTCACCGTCCAGGTGGGTGGAGGTATCCGGTGCATGGAGACGGTGGAACGCTATCTGACCGCCGGTGTCGGCCGCGTGATTCTTGGAACGGCGGTTCTTAAAAACCGGGATTTCGTCATCGAGGCGTGCCGGTGTTTCCCCGGCAGGATCATTCTCGGCATCGACGCGCGCGATGGCATGGTTGCCGTGGAGGGGTGGCTCGAACAAACCGAACAAAGTCCTGCCGAGCTGGCCGCGATGTACGAAGGATATGGAATCGACGCCATCATTTATACGGACATCGGGCGGGACGGTATGCAGACAGGAGTTAACCTGGATTCTACGGTACAGTTGGTCGGCGCGTTGAGCATTCCCGTCATTGCTTCCGGAGGAGTTTCAAACATTAATGATATCAAGAGGCTTCTCTCGATGGAAGATTCCGGAATCATGGGGGTCATCATCGGAAAAGCGCTCTACGACGGCCGGATTGACCTGGAAGAGGCGATTGACGTTGCCAGAGGAAGCGGCGGCCGTTCAGTGCGGTAATTTTTAATACGAAGAGAAGAGAGGAACAGCGCGTCATGGATGAATGTATTTTCTGCAAAATCGTTGAGGGGAAAATTCCCGCTTCCGTTGTGTATGAGGGTGAAACGGTCCTTGCTTTTGAAGATATTCAACCGACGGCGCCCGTACACGTGATACTGGTACCGAAACGGCACGTGGGAAGCATGATGGATATGGGGGACGGGCAGCGGGAACTCGCGGCGGACATTATGGAGGCGGCGGTGAAAGTAGCGCGGCTCAAAGGCGTCGACGAGACCGGATTCAGGCTCGTGATCAATTGCGGTCCCGATGGCGGGCAGCTCGTCGGCCACCTGCACATGCACTTACTGGGAGGACGGAAGCTGACCGACGGCATGGGATGAACCGATTGACAAATCCCGAGCCGGTATTACATTACATTAGTGAATATAACTCAAAACGGCAGATTGGGAACCTGCCGCCCGCCGAGGAAAGGCACGATATTATGACGATCGAAGAACAAATTGATGTACGCATGAAAGAAGCGGCGAAAAAACGTGATGCCGTAACGCTGTCCACGCTTCGAATGGTGAAAGCGGCCCTTCACAACAAGCAGATAGAATTGAGAAAGAAACTGGATGACAAGGATGTACTTCAGGTTCTGTCTTCTCTGGTCAAACAACACAAGGATTCCATAAACCAGTTCGAGCAGGGCGGGCGGAGCGATCTCGTGACCAAAGAAAAAGCGGAACTCTTCGTTATCAATGAGTATATGCCCGATGAGATGTCGGAAGAGGAAATCAAGCGTGAAATTGATCGAGTGATCGAAGAAGTCGGCGCCGCCGGTCCCCGGGACATGGGGAAGGTCATGAAGGCGTTGATGCCGGTTATAACGGGAAAGGCGGACGGCAAGGTCGTCAGCGAAATGGTGAAAGCGGCGCTGACCTCGTGACGGTGCGGCTCTTGTCGTTGCAACGCCGGACCGATAGAAATGTTCCGCATGGTTCTTCCGAGCAATGCGGCGGGGTCATTCGCGGATGGGACCGCGGGGAAGGCCGTTACGTTGAAAGGTCATATACCTCAGGATGTCATAGAAGAAATACGGAGCAGGTCAAATATCGTCGAGCTCGTATCCGAGTACGTGACGTTAAAAAAGGCCGGAAAGAATTATGTCGGCCTGTGCCCGTTTCACCAGGAAAAGACACCGTCGTTCACGGTCAATCCGGACAAGCAGATCTGTTATTGTTTCGGTTGCGGCGAGGGAGGAAACGAGATTTCTTTCCTTATGAAAATACAGAATATCTCTTTTCCCGAGGCGGTGAGAAAGCTCGCCGCGAGGAGAGGAATTGTTATTCCTGAGGAGCGTCCCGCCGGCGGAGAGCGACGGCGGGATGAGGAGCGGGCCGGTCTGATCAAAGTGAACAGGCTGGCCCAGGGTTTTTTCGAGAAGAACATGATGTCCGGGAAGGGGAAACACGCCAGAGAATACCTTGCCGGGCGGGGTATAAGCGATTCGGTGGTGAAAACATTCGCTCTGGGATATGCCCCGGAAGGATGGCGGAATCTCAAGGAG
>DSBH01000234.1 GCA_011056825.1 Deltaproteobacteria bacterium
AATGTTTTGTATTACTCCACAAAAACGCCTCTTCGATAGTATGTAATCGCGAATAACGTCAGGAAACCCCCGCCAGATAAGGGTTTCAGAGATTAGTTGCTCCTATTGGCGAAAGTCGGGTTTAAAAGTTGCATTTATTGTGCTCTGTTGTAATATACAAAGTCGCCTGTTTCTGGTTGGCTCTCATAAACTTGCACGTTGAATGTTCAGGAGGTGCTCTGCTCGTGGGTAAGATACGTATCGCTCTCGCCGGCGTCGGTAATTGCGCCAGTTCTCTTATTCAAGGAATTCATTATTATCGTAACGGAATCCCGTCAGAAGCAATCGGCCTGATGCACTGGTCCATCGGCGGGTATCGTCCCGAGGATATCGAAGTAGTGGCTGCCCTCGACATTGATGCGAGGAAAGTCGGTCGAGATTTGCACGAGGCCGTTTTCGCCGAACCCAACTGCACGCGTGTGTTCTTCTCGGAACTGGATCATTCGGGTGTCACGGTGCGCATGGGAAAAATTCTCGATGGTATTTCCGAACACATGAAGGATTACGAGCCCCGACGAACCTTTGTGCCCGCCGGGGAAGCCGAACCCGAGCGTGAAGACGTCGTCCGGCTTCTCAAGGAAAGCGGCGCCGAGATATTATTGAACTACATGCCCGTCGGTTCCGAAGAAGCGACCAGGTTTTACGCGGAATGCGCTCTCGAGGCGGGTATCGCGTTCATCAACAATATGCCGTCCTTCATCGCCAGCGACCCGCAGTGGGCTGAACGTTTCGCCGAAAAGAACATTCCCATCATCGGCGACGACGTGAAATCGCAGCTGGGCGCCACCATAACGCACCGTGTCCTGGCGGACCTGTTCAAGAAACGGGGCGTCAGGTTTGACAGGACCTATCAGCTCAATACAGGCGGGAACACTGATTTTCTCAATATGCTCAATCAGGACCGCCTTGTGTCGAAACGGGAATCGAAAACAGAGGCGGTTCAGTCCGTGACGGACCACCGCCTCTCGAAAGAGAATATTCACATTGGTCCCAGTGATTACATTCCCTGGCTGAAGGACAACAAGGTCTGCTTCATGAGAATGGAAGGAAGAATCTTCGGCGACGTTTCGATCAACCTCGAACTGCGGCTGTCAGTTGAAGATTCTCCCAACTCGGCGGGGGTGGCCATTGACTCGGTGCGATGTGTAAAACTTGCCCTTGACAGAGGCCAGGGCGGCGTTCTTGAAGGGCCGTCGGCATATTTCTGCAAGCATCCCCTGCGGCAATACACCGATGATGAAGCCTACCGCATGACCGAGGAATTTATCGCCGGTTCGTGACGCCGTCATCACCGTCATTGCCAGAAACTTCTCAGCCGCGATAGTTCCCGGCCCGTAGCGGTGTTTACTATGCGATGCAGGTAGACTTCCTGGTCGTCGCAATCTGTAACCCTGCATATCTGCGACGTGACGCGTTCGCCCTCAAGTGCTTCGGCTGTAAACAGGACGTCTATTTCACGGGGACTGAGACCGTTCGTACGTTCCCCGGGGATGGTGTCGAGCGCCCACTGCACGAAAACCGCGTTGTTGACGTGCCGGTTCAAGTCAAGATCATGTCGTTTAACGGGGAAAACGGTTTCGTGATCGATCCGTTCCGGGACTTCGGGTGACCTGAATGTCCAGGCGATGTCCCTGCCGCACGCCAGCGGCGGCAGGTGCCGGTCCAGTCGCAGCGGCCGCCGTGATCCCAGGTGAATGAGAATCCAGGAACTTTTCGCGCCGCCGATTGTACGACCCGATCCGTCCAGTAGTTCAAACTCCCTCAGTTCGTAAAGCCGCCGGTGGGTCTGCCGCCAGGTACGGACGTGAACCTCTTCGTTCCACGCCGGGTACCGATCTATTCGCAGGCTGTATTGATAAAGAACCCAGCCCAGGCCGGTTTCCATGAGATCTGTGGCGGACACGCCGAGCAGGCCCGCGTGATCACCCGCCGCGTCCTGCAGGTAATTGAAGACGACTCCCGGCTTGACCTTTGCGTCGGCGCCCGTTTCCGAGTACCTGACCTTATAATCCGCGGTGAACAGAACGTTCGACGTATCATCCGAACCCTTTTCCCCCTCGGCGTATAATGCCGTCGTCACGTCTCTCATCACGGTCCTCCGGTACGGATTGTTTCCCGATTATGGCATTCTCCCGACTTCACTTGAAAAGATCCCCCACGCCCTTTTTTATGTCATCCATGTTCCCCCCGGCCTCGTCAAGTATCTTGCGGCCGCTTTCTTCCAGTTCTCCGAGCTTTTTACTGAAAAGAGCCGAGTTTTTGCCCGCCGCGCGCACCGACGCGGCGTAGACCTGCTCGTATGTCTGCCGAATCGCCTCACCGGCCGTTTCACCGCCGCTTTTCTCCCCGATGCCGGTGAGATGAAGATCGGGCAGGGGCACGGTGGCGAGTTTTTCGCCTGATGCGATGAAATCCAGGGTTCCATCCTTCAGGTAGACGTTTTTGATGATTACTTTTTTACCCGTCTTGCCATCTCCCGGTCCGTCCTTGGCCTGTCCGTCAGCCGGTTTTTCGAAGCGCTTCGTGTAGGATTCAATATTTTTCATGATCTGCCGGTGGTTGTCTCCCTTGAGACCTTCCCAGGTGACGGCCGGGCACTCGATGACCACTTCCTTCACGATTATCACGTCTTCTAAAAGTGATGCGGGGTCCACCTCGATCCGGAAGCGTCGGACGGCAAAGGAACGGTCTGCGGTGAATCCCGGGGGATTGCCCATGGCAAGGGTATGCAGGCCGAAGGTGCCCGCAAAGGGTGAGATATCGACGGAATCAACGGTTACGCTGACCCCCGTCGCTTCCGGCCCGACCACCTCGATGCCGGTTTCAATTATTTTGTCCATCATGATATAGACGGCGGCCAGCCCTCCGCCGACAATGATAACAAGAAGCGCAGCAACGGCAATGATTGTTTTTTTCATGGCGTGATACCTCCTTTGTTGTCTGTCTTTTATTGGCACGGTATCGTGTTGCCTTCATCATCAGGGAAATCCGGTTCCCGGGACCTCTACTTCAACCACTTCGATACGACCGCCGTCGAAAGGCCCCGCTCCGGACGTGCAGACGAATAACGTTCGCCTGTCGGTTCCTCCGAGCATGCAGGCATAGGGTCTGGTGGAAACCTCCACGCGGTCCGTGATGACGCCGCCGGGCGCCACGCGCACTACTTCAGCCGTTTCGGGAGACGCCACCCAGATGGCGTCGTCCCGGTCAAGGCAGATGCCGTCAGGTGTCGCGGGGGCGACATCCGCCCAGAGACGACGGTCGACGAGCGAGCCGTCTTCCTCCCTGGTAAACGCGGTCAGGCGCCTGCCGAACGTCTCGGCCACGATGAGCGTTCGGCCGTCGGGCGTGATGACCGTGCCGTTGGGGAAGGCCATGTCTTTCGCTGCCACGCGGGCCGTTCCGTCAGGTTCGACCATGATAATTTCCGCGGGTGAAAAAGGTTCGGGGATCGTCAGATCGAATCCGAAGTTTCCGATGTACGCCCGTCCCCGGTCATCGACGACCATGTCATTGAGATGGTAAGAGGCGAGATCGAATAGGTCGGCAACTTCAACCGGGCCGCCGGCATCAAGTCTGAGCAGTCGGCGGTCGATCATGGAAACCACCAGTAACCGCCCGTCGGGAAGCCACCCGAGTCCCGAGGGACTGCCGGGAACATGAAGAACGGTGTTCAGAACGCCTGTCTCATCGACGGTCATGACCAGTCCACGGTTCATATCGGAAAACCAGAGCTGATCCTCGCGCCAGCGGGGACCTTCTGGGAACGCGAGACCTTCCGCCAGTATCGTTGTTTTCTTTCTCATTATTTTTTCCAGAAAAGCACTTTTTTTAACCCTTGTATACACGGTCAGACAGAACGGTTCAAATAATTATTCGAGCGTTCACGGGGCGTCGGAAAGAGACCGATTCCCATGGACGAAACCGGCCTTCTGTGGTAGGGCTCAGCGCAAAATCGGGTAAGCCAGCCCGGGAGTGACAACGTGGGAAAGAGTGCGCAGGCGTCAATTCTCATCATTGACGACGATACCGGTTTTGCCGGCATGCTCGGGGAAATATTCGGGCAGGAAGGATTTCGGGCGGTAACCGCCGGAACCCTGAAAGACGGGATGATGCGTCTCGCAGGGGAGGATTTCGACCTGGTTCTTCTCGACGTTCGTCTCCCCGACGGGAACGGACTTGACGCGCTGCCCCGCATCAAGTCGGTCAGGTCATTCCCGGAGGTAATTATCATGACCGGATTCGGCGACGTTGGCGGCGCCAGGCTTGCCCTGAGAAACGGTGCGTGGGATTATCTGGAGAAAACGTCCGGCACGGATTCCATCCTGTTGCCGGTGATTCGGGCGCTGCAATACCGTGAAGCCCGGACGCCTTCTCCCCGGGCGGTGCTTTTTACTCGTTCGGGAATCAGGGGAAAGGGTCAACGCATAGCCGCCTGCCTGGACTTCGTGGCCCGCGTCGCTCCGACCGATGCCGCGGTACTTATCAGGGGAGAGACCGGAACCGGCAAGGAACTTTTCGCCCGCGCCATTCACGAGAACAGCCGCCGGTCAAGAGGAAAGTTCGTGGTGGTTGACTGCGCTGCCTTGTCGCCGGGCCTGGCGGGAAGCATTCTATTCGGTCATGACAGGGGAGCCTTTACGGGCGCCGACCGGGTTCACCAGGGTCTCGTGAAGGAGGCTCACGGCGGGACGCTCTTCCTCGACGAGGTGGCCGAGCTGCCTCTCGAGATGCAGACAGTATTCCTGCGGGTGCTTCAGGAACACCGTTTCCGCTCCCTGGGCGGCAGAAACGACGAAACAAGCGATTTTCGCCTGGTGGCGGCCACCAACCGGAATCTCGAAGGCATGGAACGGGAAGGCCGTTTCAGAAGCGAGCTTCTGTTCAGGCTTGGCGCTTTGGTCCTGACCGCGCCTCCGCTCCGGGAGTGTCGCGAAGATATAGCGGAACTCTCCATGCTGCACCTCGCCAGTCTTTCCGCTCGTTACAGTGTTCCCTGCAAAGGACTCGCCCCGGATTTTCTGGAATCGCTCTTGCTCTACAACTGGCCCGGCAACGTTCGGCAGCTTTTCCACGTACTTGAAAGGGCGTTCGCTGAAGCGCTGGACGAAACGGTTCTCTTCTCGCGGGATCTGCCTCTCGAAATTCGTTTGAAGGCGCGGGAGACAAGCCAGAGGCCGCCGGACCCCGGCACGAGTGAATCATCCCCCGTTTCGGAAAAAGCGCCGGGAAACGAGCCCTTTCTACGGTTCCGGGATGCGCGTAATGAGGCCATCGCGCAGGCAGAAAGAGAGTATATCGGCAGGCTTCTTGAGGTCACCGGCGGCGATGTGAAGCGGGCCGTCGCTCTGTCGGGATTATCCCGTTCCCAGTTGTACCGTCTCATAAAAAAATATGCGCCCGGCCGCCGTTCAGGCGGTGCATGATCCGATTGCTCACGCGATTGATGTCGCGTCGGCCGGCACAGTGTCGCAGCCGGTGCGACTGTTTTTCTCTTCCGTATCACCCTTCCCGAAGAACGTGGTCAAGATAACCTTTTAATTATATTAAATAAATAATTTTTTGCTTCCCCGCGCTGGAGTGGAACGATGATTGCTGAAGACAGGGGTGACAGGGGAGCGGATTCTTCCTTGTTTTAATGGCTCGGACCGGAAGAATACAGTCCCGGTCGACGGGCCGCCGATTCCGACGAAAGCGTTTCCCGGACCGATTTTACCGGGACGGCGCATTCACAACTGAAAACGACAGAGGAGGAATTATGAAAAAAAGGACACTTGCTTTCAAACTGGTACTGGGAGGCGTCATTGCCGTGCTCATACCCCTTATGGCGGTTGGTATATTTTCGGCCGTTCAATCATCGACGGCCCTGAGAGAAGCTGCGCAGAACCAGGCCGCCCTGGTCGCGCGGAGTCTGGCATCCACGGTTGAAACGGCGCTCCAGCAGGAGGTGAAAAAGATCCAGGCGGCGGCGGCCGATCCGGCCTTTGCTGAAGACGATCTTGATGCCGCGACCAGGCGGCTTGAAACCTTAATGAAAACAATAGGTGATAATTACGAATCACTCTTCCTGGCCGACGCGAAGGGAATTATCCGGGCCGATGGATGCGGCGGCGGTTACGTGGGAGTCGATATTTCGGCGCGGAACTATTTTGCCAGGGCGCGGGCCGGCGAAGCGTCGGTAGGAGAACCGGCCAAGTCGCTGGCAACAGGGAATTCCATTGTCGTTGCAGTTGCCCCCGTCACGGGACCCGGCGGTCGCTTCGCCGGTGTACTCGCCGCCGCCGTGGAGATCGATTTCCTGACCGACCTCATTGATGATATTCAGATA
>DSBH01000213.1 GCA_011056825.1 Deltaproteobacteria bacterium
GACGGGTTGGGGCTGCTTGTTTTCAGAAGTGTTTCCGTCGGCCCGTTTTTGATCGGCGTTGTTCTTGCCGTTGCCGGCCTTTTCCGCCTCCAGCTTTTCGAATTCAGAAGCGGGCGCCGAGCAGACGGGACACGTATCGGGGGGACGATCACCTTCATGAATGTACCCGCAAACGTTGCATATCCATTTTGTCATGACATATCTCCCTTCGATGGTCTCCCGTGTTTTCGTCATGCCCGCGGCGCTTCGAGGCCGGGCACTCCATGAAAAAAATTATCCTCGTATGCTGAACCCGTTGCATTAAAAAATATTTTTACCATCTTGCCCGCGGAAAGTGGAGAAGTATTTGAACCGGAAGCGCCTTCGGGCGGGGTACTTTCTGCCGGAACCGATTCAGACAAACAGGGGATGATTATTGACGCAGACGCTCTTGCAGGAGCGTATAGCGCCGCTGTGTCCTGTCGTTCTTGACGGCAATTGCCAGCGCCTTTTTTGTTCCGATCAGGACAACAAGTTTTTTTCCGCGAGTAACGGCCGTGTACAGCAGGTCCCGTTGCAGCATCATGTAATGTTGTGTCGTAACTGGAATAACGACTGCGGAATATTCGGAGCCCTGGCTCTTGTGGACCGTTATGGCGTAAGCGGAAGCCAGTTCATCCAGTTCGGAGAAATCATAGACCACCGATGTCTGATCGTCAAAACGCACGCGAACTTCCTGTTTTTCCTCGTCGGCGGACGCAATTTTTCCGATGTCGCCGTTGAAGACTTCCTTGTCGTAATTATTGACGATCTGGATGACCTTGTCGTTGATCCGGAATGTTCTGCCTCCGCGGGTAATGCCGTCCTCGCGGGTGTTGAGCGCTTTCTGCAGCTCATTATTCAGGTTCGCCACGCCCAGCGTGCCGCGGTTCATGGGAGTGATCACCTGGACATCGTCAAGGGGGTCGAATCCAAAGCGCGACGGAATCCGCTCGCACACCAGGTGAAGCAACAGTTCCAGTGCCTTGTCGGGATCATCCTGCTCTATGAAATAGAAATCGGACAGGCCGTTTCGGGACGTGTCGATGTCGGGGAATTCCCCCCTGTTGATCCGGTGGGCGTTCATGATGATGGCGCTTTCACTGGCCTGTCTGAATATTTCCGTCAGCTCCACAACGGGGATTTCCCCTGATCGGATGGAGTCCTTCAAAACAGAGCCGGGCCCGATCGACGGCAGTTGGTTGACATCGCCCACCAGGATAAGGGTCGACTGTTGCGGCAGGGCCTCGAGCAGGTGATGCATGAGCATGATATCGATCATGGAGGCCTCGTCGATAATCAGGAGATCACATTCCAGTGGCCGGAGCCGGTTTCTCCGGAAGCCGCCTTTCCTTCCGCTGAATTCAAGAAGCCGGTGAATCGTCTTTGCCTCGCGACCAGTGCTTTCTTCCAGGCGTTTCGCCGCCCGTCCCGTGGGGGCGCCCAGCAGGATTTCATATCGACCGGTGGCGTGCATGGCCAGGATGGCTCGAATGATCGTCGTTTTGCCGGTCCCCGGACCGCCGGTGATAATCATGACCTTGGAGGAGGCCGAAGACCGCATGGCATCAACCTGCCGGGGGGCGGGATCAATGGAAAGGCTTTGCCGGGCGCGGGCAAGCGCGGTGTCGACATCGAAGTCCCACTTGTTTCGGGGAGTCCCGATCAGGGCTTTCAACCGTTCCGCCGTCCGGACTTCAGCGAGGTACAGGGGAGGAAGGTACACGGCGCGGCCATCCGGACGGCCCGCTTCCTCCATGACGATTCTGCCCCGGGTGTTCAGCGAGTCAACGGCCTTTTTCAGGACAGGCTCTTCCACTTCGAGAATCACACGGGCTTCTTCGATCAAGTTTTTTTCGGGGTAGTAGGTATGTCCCTGGTCTGCAAGGCCGTTCAGGGCGAACAGGACGCCCGCCTCGGCCCGATTAGCGGATTCGTGATCGAAACCCATTCGCCGGGCGATTCTGTCGGCCGTCAGAAACCCGATGCCGGGAATATCCATCGCAAGCCAGTAGGGATTTTCACTGACGATCTTGATGGAATCATTCCCGTAATATTTGAAAATCCGTGCCGCGTAGGTTGAGCTGACGCCGTGACCCTGAAGAAATATCATAACCGAGCGGATTGCTTTCTGCTCGCGCCACGCCTTTTTTATAATGTCCAGGCGGTGTTCCCCGATGCCGGGGATTTCCATCAGTCGTTCGATGTCGTTTTCAATGACGTCAAGTGTCTCGCGCCCGAACTTTTCGACGATTCGTTTCGACATGACGGGACCGATACCCTTGATCAATCCGGAACCGAGGTACTTCTGAATACCCTGGACGGTCACTGGAACGGTTGTGCGGCAGGATTCGACTTTGAACTGACGGCCGTAGCGGGGATGACTTGTCCATTCGCCCCGCATGTCGAGAATCTCGCCCGGGAGCGGATTGATCATGGGGCCGACGCAGGTGACAAGCGTGTGTTCGTTTGCGATTCGCACGCGGGCGATGGTAAACCCCGATTCCTCGTCGGTGTAGGTTACCCGGTCAATCTGCCCCCTGAGTTCAGCCATGTCAGCCGAGAAACTTCCTTATATGGGCCGCTTCAAGCATCAAGGCCTGAAGGGCGGGTGTGTGTCCTTCCTTGAGCGCGTGTATGAAGCGTGTCGTCACGTCCCGATGATCTTCATCAACATCGGTTGTTCCCCAGTCCAGCTTCAGGCGGGACCTTATCTCGTCGGGAAGAATGTCGAGCACTTCCTCGTTGAACCAGGACATGGCGGTTTCCATGTCAAAATCGAAATTGACATACGCTTCTTTGAGCTCGGCCAGTTCATCGGACGACAGGACGGCAAGGCCCAGAATCTCGGGCGGAAGACCGATAGAGTAACAGGCGGCGCAGAAACTGATCACTCGGGGCAGGGTAATATCTTCAACGCTGCGGGAATAGCCGAAGAGCCCGACATGGAGCTTTCTCGTCCTTCTGGGCGGCACGAAAGAGGCGATATGGTTTACGAGGGGCGCCAGGTGGCGTATCAATTCCTGGTATTCGCGGGAAACTTTGTCGATTATGCGGATGCAGACGCCCTCGTCGATTTCGGGTGCGTTGGTCATTTCTCGTTCAGAGAGGCGACGTACGGCGTCGATGACACGGGGCACGGGATGATCGTACTTGAAAGCCGACTGCACCGTGAATGTCTGGACATCCGGGTATTCCCGCAGCATCAGCTCCACCGTGTCCGGCGCGAGATGTCCCCGGAAGGGTGCAGACCCCGCGCCCAGAATAGGGTAGATGGCGACGCCTGTTTCTTCGGAAAGCCGGTGAAGCCGGGCCAGGGCGATCTTGTTGCAGAGAATGGCGCTGACCATACCGTAATTCATGGCCGGATCGGAGCGTGCCAGGAACACCCGCTGATGATCGGTTTTCTTGCTGTTCAGGTAGTCCCTCATGATTGAGTGAGCTTCCAGCATGTGTTCCCGGTCCTCGAAAAGAGGAATGACATTGATTTCCCTGGGTGTAAATTCTCCGAACCACTGCGCAATATTGATATCGCCGGGATAGAACGGGTATTTCTGTTTGCCCACCACAAAGTCCCGGTAATAATAATAAACTCGGTTCAGGCTCACCGCAGACATTGTCATGGGAAGAATAACCTCGTAAATGGGCGGAGCCTCGCGTCCATAAAAGAGATTCGAGGCATCGCTGGAACGGGGGATGCTTTCAAGGGCTTCCACCATGACCTTTGCCTCGTTTGTTTCCACGTCAGGATTGGGAAGACGAAGCGTCAGGCGGACGTCCTCACCCAGGACAGTCTTTCTGAAAAAGTCTTCGTACCGGGTCAGGAGCTTCCTCACAACGAAGTCGTCAACTTCCTTGCCTTCGCAATCCCACATCTGTTCGTCGCAGCCAAGGTGAGAGAAGGCGTAATAGGCTTCCTGCACCTCATCGTTCCCTGACATGTCCTGGTTTTCGGCAAAAAAGGGAAGCTGCACGTTATCGGGGTGCTGGGTGGACATGACACGGGGTATTTTTTTCATCGCGGGCTCCTCGGGATGACATTACCGGCCACCGGTTGCAATAGTGCCATATCGATGTGCAATAGCGTCCGCAGGCGTTATTTGAAACTAAAAATCCAATGCGGCCGGAACGACGTAACGTTGTGTACACGCAACAATAGCGACATATTATATGTTTCTCGCAATTAATACAATACTGTGGCCACATGCGGAGAACACTGGTTTGAATTGTTTCAACATGCTACATACCACTTTACATTATAGACTGTGCGGTCATTCCACTGACCGACAACAGGGTGAGAAATATCATTTTTGAACGGGTTGTTTTGTCATTATGTGCGGGAAGGAGAGAACATGGCGCGGCATAGTGACAATTTATAAACAGACACAGAGGTGGTTATGGGACATTGCGGTTTTACAATTTATGACATGATAGCCCGAAACGCGGGGCTGTTCGCTGAGAAATGCGCTCTTGTGCACGGCGGCAGGCGCTTATCTTTCGAAGGCTACAGAAGGCTATGCGACCGGGCGGCGGAAATGCTTTTGAAAGAAGGCGTTGAAAAGGGTGAGCGGATAGCGCTTCTGTCGGAGAATAGCGACGATTACCTGATTATCTGCGGCGGCGCCGCCAGGACGGGCTCGGTTGTCGTTCCCCTGAATTACAGGCTCGGGGAAGAAGAACTCGAATATATCATCAGGGACTCCGGGGCAAAACGTATTTTCACGGGAGACAACTACGGTGAAACATCAAAACGACTGGCGGCGTTACCCGGTATTGAATTGAAAAGCCTCAATTTGACAGCAGCAGCGCGGGAGGAAGCAACGGGCGTGAGCGATGCCCCGGAGAAAAGGGGCGAAGGATCTTGCGACAACGGACCCGGGGCGGATGACGCATTCATGATCATTTACACCGCGGCGGTGGGAGGTCATCCGAGAGGGTGCGTTCTCAGCCACTCTAACCTGCTTGCGGTGGCTTTTCAGTTGAACCACCTGTTGAAGCTTTCCGGCGACGATTGTCACGTTGTAACGCTGCCGCTTTTTCATATCGGCGGTTTTCCGATGACGCTGGCCGTCATGCAGCAAGGCGGAAAAAATGTGCTGCTCGATCGTTTTGATCCTCTGCGCGTCCTTGAAGAGGTCGAAAAAGAAGAAGGCACGTTTTTCGGGACATTTCCTCCCATGCTCGCGGCAATACTGGACGTCCAGGACAAACATTCCATAAAAGCGCCAAGCCTGCGCGGCGTTGGCGGCGTGGACGCTCCCGATACGGTTCAGCGTTTTCTGAAAAATAACCCCCATGCCGTTTTCTACAGTCTCTACGGTCAGACCGAAGCAATGCCGGTTTCGGGAGGCGATTCCCGTGAAAAGCCCGGAAGTGTGGGCTTGCCGGGCATCATGACGAGAGTGGTGATTATGGACGATTCGGACCGACAGGTTCCGGCGGGTGTGAGCGGGGAAATATGTGTCCGGTCGCCATCAGTGTTCATGGAATACTGGAACCTGAAATCGGAAACACTACGTACCTTCCGTAACGGGTGGCACCACACGGGCGACCTGGGGCGACTGGATGACGAGGGTGTTCTCTGGTACGAGGGACGGAAGCCCGAGAAAGAACTAATCAAACCGGGAGGCGAAAACGTTTACCCGGCCGAAGTAGAACAGGTGATTCTCTCTCAGGGGTCGATTGATGAAGTCTGCGTCATCGGCGTTCCGGATTCAGAGTGGGGGGAAGCGGTCAAGGCCGTGTGCGTATGCGGGGAAGGGCGCGTGATAACGGAGGATGAAATAACCTCGTTCGTCGCATCAAAAATAGCGCGGTATAAAAAACCGAAGTACGTGGTATTCGTGGACAGCATGCCGAAGAATCCCGAGGGCGGAATCGACCGGGAGGCAGTGAAAAAAACCCATGGAGACGTGAAATAAAGGAACAGTCCATCCTGAGCAGAAGTGCACATGCGCAGAAATTCAATCAGGCCCGTATTCAATTAAAATGAAAAAGTAACAATTAATTGTCTTTTACAAGTGGCTGTAATGGACGGTCTGGCAAAACTGGGCAGGTGCCTAAAAGGTTGCCTTGGAGGACGTGAAGGGCGGGTGCGGTTGAGCAGACGGTTGCTGAACTGTCACAGCAGTCATTACTAAGTGTACCCGAACCAAATCACGGCATGGAAGAAGCTGATGCTGGACCGAGTTGCGGACATATTTGGCAAGGATCAGAAAGCCGATGAGATATTGTCAAATGTTGTGGATTGAGTTCCGTACCCTCCGGTTATTGCCTATGCCGCTTCCTGTAATTCTCCGTCGATGAACACCTTATTTTCTAATACGAGAGGTATCATGTCGTACC
>DSBH01000114.1 GCA_011056825.1 Deltaproteobacteria bacterium
CAAGATCGGACAGTTCGTTGATCTTTGCGTCCATTGACCGCCAGGAATCGACGGCCTCTTCGAGCCTGCTCTTTTCCTGCAGCACCCTCCTCGCACGATCGGGATCGTTCCAGAAATCCTCTTTCACGGCAAGCGCGTCCAGCTCTTTCACCCGCAATGAAATATTTTCGAGGTCAAAGACAACCTCTGAGAGTGTCCACGCGTTTTTTCAAGTCCTGTACTGTCGCTTCAATGTCTTCAATGCTCATCGTATTTTCTCCTCTTGCAGAAAAATAACGCTGTCGTCACGATAAAACACAGGAGAACAAAAAGATCCCCCCGTTCAGTGTAAAATGAATCAATCGTTGAAATTTTCAACGATCCCGACACAATCTCCCGTTCAAAGAGGTTCGATGCCGCGGTTACTCTCCCCAGCGGGTCAACGAACGCGCTTATTCCCGTATTGGCCGCCCGCGCCAGTGATCTTCGGTTTTCCACCGCGCGAAACGGTATCATGGACATGTGCTGGTAGGGCGCCGATGTTTTTCCGTACCAGGCGTCGTTGGTTATGTTGACCAGGAAATCTGCACCCTCCCGAACATGCGTTCTGCTGATCTCCGGGAATATGCCCTCATAACATATTAAGACGCCCGCCGCCAGACCGTCTATATTTACCGGAGCGACCCGGTCCCCGGGAATAAAATCGGCGAATCCCGCCACCAGCTTGTCGACGAAAAAGAGCACGCGCTTCAGGGGCACGTATTCGCCGAAGGGAACAAGCCTCACCTTGTCGTAACGTCCGGAAACCTTTCCGTCAGGCGTGACAATCCAGGCTGTGTTCATAAGCGAACGGACTCCATTGTCAATCGAGTAGGCCGGGCTTCCGAAGAGAAGTGTCGCCTTCGTTTCCTGTGCCACGGACCGTATTGTCCGGTGATTGTCGTCCATATCCTGAAAGAAAAGCGGCGCCGCCGTTTCCGGCCAGACCAGGCAGTCAACGCCGATCCGCGAGGCTTCGCGGGAAAGGTCGCTGTAGATCTTGATTGTTTTTCGCTGGTAGGAGGGATCCCATTTGACGGACTGGTCGATGTTGCCCTGGATTAACGATACGTTCAATTTCTCGGCGTTTTCGAGCGCCGCGTCCACTGACACTGTTTTCCACGCACCGTAGGACAGGACCGCCACCATGACAAGCAATCCCACCGACGCTTTCACTATGGCGGTTCGCCGTGAACCGCCGAGCAACAACTCGAAAAGCAGGCAATTGACGAACACGATCAGAAAGCTTATACCGTATACGCCCGTTATATCTGCAATTTGTATGAGGTGCAGCTGGTCATGTAGCGCGTACCCAAGGTGTTCCCAGGGGAATCCGGTAAACAGCAATCCCCTCAGGAATTCAAGCACCGTCCAGAGGCAGGGTGCCGAAAGCAGGACCGGTATTCCCCGCCTCCTGAAATAAACCACGCCCAGGGCGAAAAAAGCCGGGTAAAGCGACAGGTAAGCGGCCAGAAGAAGCATGACCGCGGCGGAAAAGCTACGTGACAGTCCTCCGTAGTGATTGACTACATAGGTGATCCAGTAGAGAAGTCCCGCATTGAAAATAAATCCGGCGAGAAATCCCAGGCGGAAGGCGTCGCCTCGCGACTCGTTCCTGACGGCGAAAAGAAGTGGAACCAGGGCGATCCACGCCAGAAACCCTGCGTCGAACCTTGGAAAGGCGAAAACGAGCATCAGTCCGGACAACATCGCCAGGGAGACGGTCTTTTTCTTCATTTCGCCCGTCTTTCTTTACGTCGAACCGGCATGATCGCCCGCCGACCCCCTTCCTGCCGTCCTGCGCACCCGTACTTTTTTAACGCTCCTTTCATCCGCCCGTTCTACGATTATGTCGAGATTCTGGTAGGAAACCGCTTCTCCGTTCAGGGGAATCTTCTTCATTAGGTGCAGAATAAAGCCTCCCACGGTTTCAAACTGCCCCTCGGGCACCTCGCACTGAAAGTATTCCTCGAATTCGTCGATTTCCGTTCTTCCATCAACAAGAACATCTCCCGACGACAACTCAACGAATGGCTCTTCCTCCTCGACGTCATGCTCGTCGTGAATCTCGCCGACGATTTCTTCAATCAGGTCTTCCAGCGTCACCAGGCCGGAAGTTCCTCCATACTCGTCTATCACCACGGCCATGTGCGATTTCATTTCTTTCAGTTCATGCAGAAGAAAGAGCGCGCTCTTTGTTTCTGGAATAAAATAGGCCTTCCTGCTGATTGACAGTATGTCTTGTTCGCCGACGGGTTTCGACCAGAAGCGGAGGAGGTCCTTTACATTCAGCACACCGATAATATTATCGATATTTTCAGAATACAGTGGCATCCTCGTGTGACCGTTCCTGGCCAGGAGATCAAGAATTTCTTCTATCGAGGCGCCGCTTGAAACGGCGATTATTTCAGTTCTCGGCACCATTACTTCGCGGGCCACTGTGTCTCCGAGTCCCAGAATGTTGCGTAACATCTGCCCGGATTGTCTATCGATGGCGTCGTCTTCCGCCCCGGCGTCGACGAGGGAGAGAATTTCGCCTGCCGGGAAAGGAAGACTTTCTCTGCCGGTATGGTTTTTCGACCTCACCAGGGAGTAGATGAACCTGATTTTTCGAAACAGTGTTTTCACGGGCTCCCGCTGAAATGCCTCATCGAAGAGGCCTCCCTCGATCTTTTTTCAATACGCCTTTTCTAAAGGCCCCGCAGAAACTCGGGACGAAGAACATGCCTGTCCCTCGATTCTATGATGTCGGTCAACAGGCGAACCGCTTTTTCTTTGTCCCCGGGAAGTTGCAACCTCAGGGGAATATAATTCGATGCGTGGTTGGACGTGAAAAAACAGTTCGAAAAATCCGATTCGGCTATCATGTTCCGCAATTCTTCAAGAAATCCGAAAGTATCGGGAAGCCTGAAGAGGCCGCGCCTGTAGTCGTCATGCAGGGGCGTACCGGGAACGAGCATGACCGTCAGGGCGCCCACGTAATCGGGATCCATTTCCGTCAGAATCCGCGCCGTGTCTTTCGCGTGCTCCATGCTTTTTCTCTCGCCGCCGATTCCCAGCAACACCGTAACGGAAAGCGTTATGCCCGCCTCTTTCAGCATACGTCCGGCAAGCAGGATCTGATCATAATCAGCACCCTTGTTGATTTTCTCCAGCAACTCGCTGTTGCCCGTCTCAACACCGAGATACGCAATCCCCAAGCCCAGTTCGCGCAGTTCTCTCAGTTCCTCCGGCGTTTTCCTCAAAACACTCTTTGCATTAGCGTAGGTTCCGATTCGCTGCAGTCCCCTGATGTTCCGGTTGACTGATTCCAGAATCGGAACCAGTTTCCGCTGAGGAACGATAAGCGCGTCTCCGTCACACAGAAACACCCTGCTGATCGGACCCCAGGCAGCGGCTTCCAGGATATCCTCCTCGATCTCTTCAAATGATTTGATTCTGAATTTTTCGCCCCTGTAGGTGCCGCAAAATGTACACTTATTATGAGAACAGCCGACCGTTACCTGCAGAAGCAGGCTTTTTGCCTCGCTCGGTGGCCGTATAACCATGCCTTCATATTTCATCGCTGTTTGTCCCTTCATATTCACGGAATGTTCCGGCCGACGCAGCGCCGCTTCTTCCGTCAATTCACTCTCACCTTTTATAATATGGGCATTGAAAACACAAGCACAAGGGGGATTACGACATGCAGCCCATGAAAACAGTCATTTCCCTGACCTTTGTTCAGGTATTTTCACCGTATCACAAAAGTCATCCGCCAATAGACTGCTTTCCGAAAAAAGGATAGCTAAAGACACATCAGGTCCGCTTGTCCCGGGGCATCATGAATACGAAGACCCCTGATCATGCCGACGGGGAAAGCGGCCCGTGAAGAAACACAAAGGAGAATGATTCGATCATGAAAGAGAAAACGTACAAACCGGGTGAGTGTTACGATTACCAACTGACACTCGACAAATTGCTGCTGACTCCTCTTGCCTGCGCTCCGGAACAGGAAATAGTCTATCGCGGAGAAAGCCGCTATACGTATACGACCCTGTATGACAGGATTCATCGTGAAGCGGGCGGTCTGGCGAAACTCGGCGTCAATCAGGGAGACACCGTCTGTATTTTTGACTACGACAGTCCCCGGTTTCTTGAAACCTATTTTGCCGTCCCCATGATGGGGGCCGTCATGCACATGATGAACTGGCGGTCATCGCCGGACCAGATCATTTATATGATGAACCACGCCAGGGATCGTGTCCTGTTGATTCATGAAGACTTCCTGCCGCTTCTTGAAAGCATTCGGGACAAGCTTACTACCGTCGAGAAGGTAATCCTGCTTTCCGACAGCGGCGCCGATCCCGACACAAAAATACCTATCGATATCGAGTATGAGGCTATGCTCGCCGGGGCATCTTCGCGCTACCCCTTCCCCGAACTCGATGACAACACCAGGGCTACCCTGTTCTATACCACCGGGACCACCGGGCTCCCCAAGGGAGTACATTTTTCACACAAGCAGGTAATGCTGCATGTCCTGAGTGAAACCATCATGACCGGAAGTTTTCACTCAATGGGACGGTTCCATTCCAACGACGTGTATATGCCCATTACACCCATGTTTCATGTTCATGCCTGGGGGTTTCCTTACGCGGCGACAATGCTGGGAGTGAAACAGGTATACCCCGGCAAGTACGAACCGGAACGACTTCTGCAGCTCATCCGCGACGAGGGCGTCACCTTTTCTCACTGCGTCCCCACGGTTCTGCGAATGATACTGTCGCACCCACTGGCAAACGAAATCGATCTCAAGGGGTGGAAGGTTGTCATAGGAGGTTCAATTTTCCCCGTCTCTCTAGCCGCACAGGCCCTTTCAAAGGGAATCGAGGCTTTCGACGGCTATGGCATGTCCGAAACTTGTCCGCTGATCTGCGTCAGCAACCTGAAGCCGCACATGATGGACTGGGACAACGACCGAAAGGCCGAAGTTGCTTCAAGAACCGGTCTTCCCATGCCGCTCTGTAATATCCGCATCGTCGACGCCGACGGTAATTTTCTTCCCCATGACGGTGTAACCAGAGGTGAACTCGTCGCTCGAACGCCCTGGACCACCACGTCCTATTGGGATGAACCCGGCATGACCGAGGAACTGTGGCGGGACGGCTGGCTTCACACAAAGGACGTTGCCGTCATCGACAAAGACGGCTATATCAGGGTCGTTGACCGGCTGAAGGACGTTATCAAAACAGGCGGCGAATGGGTTTCGTCGCTCGACCTGGAAAATTGCACGACCCAGCACGAAGCCGTGTCTGAAGCGGCCGCCGTTGGAATCCCCGACGAGAAGTGGGGAGAACGACCCGTTATCATGGCGACGCTGAAGAGAGAATATCTGGGGAAGATCACGGCGGATGACCTGAAAATATTTTTAAAATCGTTCATTGAAAAGGGAGTTATTCCAAAGTACGGCATGCCCGACCGGATTGAACTGGTAGACACCATACCCAAGACAAGCGTGGGCAAATACAACAAAATCGAAATCAGGCGCATCCTCGGAGCGGCCTGATCCAAACGGCGCCGGGCGGCCCGTCGGCCGTTCCGGCGCCGGTTCGCCTCAATCCCTTTCGAAACGGTCATCCAGATTCAGCCTGTCCCTCGGCTTGACGGCCACCAGATCCCGCAGAATGGGTTTCAGAAGTCTGTGGATCAGGGCGAGCAGCGTTATGCCGACAATAACACCCAGAACGATTCTGGTCGTGCAGCCCGCTATCACGACTCCCAGTGCCGTCCCCGCCGCCGGGGGGTGCTCTGTATTCGTCAGCGTCATGGTGAACATCGCCGCCCCGACGGCAAGCGCGTATACCGCATCCTTGGCGAGAGGAGTTTCCTGCGGAAAAAACGAAAAAAAGGCCCCGAACGTGAGACCGACCAGGTGCCCGCCGATAACATTTCTCATGGACGCCGTAATGCTGCCGGGCATTGCGAAAACAGTAAAAGCGGTCGCCGCGAGGGACGCCGCGACCGCCAGGTTGTGGCGGTGAAGCGTCACCAGCACAACGAAAACGCTCACCGAGGCGAGCAGGCTCTGCAGAACGTAGCTCGGCCAGTGAGGTCCGAACCGGGCATCAAAGGCCCTGCCGAATCGAGGCATTTTTACAATACTCCTCTCGATGATCAATCTCGAAAAAACAACCCGCGAGGGCCCTCGAACGCCCCGCGTAACGACGGAACTGTTGATACTTTTACCTCCCGGGGCCGCCCGATGAAGAAGATTCTTTGCCAGCGGTTCATACCGGCAGCGGC
>DSBH01000241.1 GCA_011056825.1 Deltaproteobacteria bacterium
ATCCGTGAATGGACGCCGGTCATCACGACTTGACCTTCAAGTGGAATTTTGTTAAAGAGGGCATCCTTTTAATTGCGGGAGGATGAGATCGTCGGCATGTAACGGAGTCCTTCCCGCGAAAGCAGGCGATGCCGACAGGATCAGGCTGGCGTCTTTTTCAACACGTTGCCGACAAAGGGCCTGTTTGAAGTTAGGCCGGAGGCGGTGTTTCCGCCGCATCATAAAGCGAAGTCCCCGGGGCTTGCCGGGGAAGGATGGTTGGTCATGGGGCATACGTCTGCGGGGGGAAAGCATGGCAGCGGCACCGATGAACCACTCTCGATTTGTCTCCTTTCCTATCGGGGGAATCCCACCTGCGGCGGCCAGGGTGTCTATATCAATTATCTCAGTCGCGCCCTGAAGGACCTCGGGCACCGGGTGGATGTCATATCGGGACCGCCCTACCCGGAGCTCGATGACGGGATCGGTCTTATCAAGCTTCCCGGACTTGATCTCTACAATCCCGAACATCTCTTCCGCCCCGCGCGAATAACGAATCTCGTTTCTCCCCTGAACCAGCTCGAATTTCTCGGTATGTCCACCGGCGGCTTCCCCGAGCCATTTACCTTTGGATGGCGTGTTCTTCACTATTTCCGCGTCAAACATCCCCGCTACGATGTTGTTCACGACAATCAGTGTCTCGCCTACGGCCTGCTCGGTCTGCCCCGTCTCGGCTATCCCACGGTTGCAACGATCCATCACCCCATAACGGTCGACCGTGACGTGGAAATCAGGTCAACAGGCTCGCTGTTCAAAAAATTTAAAATATTCCGATGGTATTCATTTCTGGGCATGCAGAAGCGGGTAGCCCGGAAAATGGAGCCGATTATCACTGTTTCAAAATGTTCGAAGCGGGACATCAGCCGGGATTTCAAGGCGGCGCAAAGCCGGTTCCGCGTGGTTCCCAACGGCATCAACACGGATTATTTTTATCCCCTTTCTAATGTGTCTCGAGCCGAAAACAGGCTGTTTGTCACCAACAGCGCCGACACGCCTCTGAAAGGTCTCAGGTATCTTCTGCTGGCGGTACATTCGATCAGAAAACAGCGGGACATTCATTTGACCGTCGTGGGTACACCGAAGAAATACGGAGTCATCGAGAGACTGGTGAAGGAATTAAAAATCGGCGATAACGTTACGTTCACGGGACGGATCGAGTACGAGGAATTCGCCCGGTACTACGCGGAAGCCACCATTGCGGTCATTCCCTCGATTTACGAGGGGTTTGGCATGCCCGTCGGCGAGGCCATGGCCTGCGGCGTTCCCGTGATCAGCACGACAGGGGGCGCCTTGCCGGAAGTGGTTGGTGACGCGGGCGTGCTGGTTCCACCGGGTGACGCGGCGGCTCTCGAGCGGGCGATCATCGACTTGCTCGACAACCCGGAAAAACGTGAAAGGCTCGGCAAGGCGGGACTTCGGCGGGTACAGGAATCCTTTACGTGGCGCCATGCCGCCTTGAAAACGGTCGACGTATACCGGGAGGCGATTCATGCTCACGGCTGATTTTTCAAGGCTGGCCCTGAAACCGGGGGCCCTGTTTCTCGACGCGGGATGCGGAACGGGCCGCCACGCCTGTGAAGCCTATCGTCGGCCGGGCGTCGGCGTGGTCGGCGTGGACATGAACATGGATGATCTGCGAAAAGCGGCCTACACGCTGTTCACAATGGAAAATGAAGCTGCTGGGTTCTGGGCCGTTTCCAGAGCGGACGTAACCCGCCTTCCATTCAAAGACGGTACGTTTGACGTTGTTCTCTGTTCGGAAGTACTTGAACATATTCCCGACAACCGCAGGGCCGTGAGCGAGCTGGTACGAGTTCTGAAAACAGGTGGAGACTGCGTGGTCACGGTGCCCCGTTATTTCCCCGAACGCATCTGCTGGGCTTTGTCGCGGGACTATCACAACGAACCGGGGGGACATATCCGCATCTATCGCAACAGGCAGTTACTGTCGCTTCTCGAGAATGCCGGTCTCCGGTTTATCCGGATGGAATACCGCCACGCCCTTCACTCGCCCTACTGGTGGCTGAAGTGCCTCGTGGGACACAGGCGCGAGGATTCGCGGCTGGTGAACTGTTATCTACGGTTCCTCGAGTGGGATATCATGAAGCAACCGCGGATAACAAGAATGCTTGACCGGCTTCTGAATCCTCTCATCTCGAAAAGCGTTGTTTTTTATTTGAAAAAGAATTGACGGTTGTGAAAAAAGGCCCTATGCTCCTTCACTGCGCCTGCGATGTCGTCACGGGTGGAGTCGCGGCACTTTGGCGGCGGCGTTAAAAAATAATAAAAGACCATGAGGAATTGCTGAGACATGGAACTGATTCTTCCCAGGAAAGCGAGCAATCCCGCTATCGACATCGATCTTATGGCATCATTCATCACCGGTCTTCAGAAAAAAAGCGGCGAGATTCCCTGGTCCAGGGGCGGTAAAACAGATCCCTGGGACCACGTGGAAAGCGCGATGGGACTCGCAGTCGCAGGCTGCCTGGACGAGGCGAAACGGGCGTATGAATGGATGGCGGCGACCCAGCTCGATGACGGAAGCTGGTGGGCGTCCTATCGGAACGGGACCCCGGATGACATGACGAAAGATTCAAACATGTCGTCCTACATGGCCGTCGGCGCTTATCACTATTACCTGGTAACGGGCGATGATGATTTTCTCCGCCGCATCTGGCCGGCGGTGAAAAGAGGAGTTGAGTTCGCTCTCAGCCTGCAGGCGCCCTCCGGACAAATCTACTGGGCGAAAAACAAAGAGGGGGAAGTGGACCGCATGTCGCTTCTCACCGGTTGCAGCTCCATCTTCATGAGCCTCAAGTGTGCCCTCGCCTCGGCAAAGGTTCTCGGCGAATCCCACCCCCGATGGGAAAGAGCGTTGCAGAAACTGGGCGATGCCCTGAGAAACAAGCCCAGCCTTTTTAACATGATAAAATCGCGTTATTCCATGGACTGGTATTATCCTGTTCTCTGCGGGGCGGTTACCGGGAGGGAAGGTCGCGCGAGAATCGACAGGCACTGGCACCGGTTCGTTGTTCCAAACTGGGGTATCCGGTGTGTATCGGATCGTCCGTGGGTTACCATGGCCGAATCAGCGGAGTTCATCATCACGCTGGCCGCCATCGGCGATTTCGAACAGGCCAGGGCGGTGCTGCGCTGGATAGAAAACAAGAAATATGACGACGGATCCTACTGGATGGGAGTCACCTTCCCGGATTCGGTCATATGGCCTGAAGAGCGTACGTCCTGGACCAGCGCCGCGATTATTCTCGCCTGGGACGTACTGTCTGATATTTCGCCGGCGTCCCGGCTTTTCAGCCATGCCTTCTGGACGACGGATATTTCCGAAACAGCCGATAGTGATGACTTGATCGTCTCCGGTGAACCGGGTAAAGTGGCCGCTGGTCGCCGTTCACGCGAGTGGCCCGCCGAAGACGCCCGGAGCTGAAACCCGTGAAACGGGATCATCGCCCTTATTACATAAAATATTGTGACCTGACCTTTCAGCGCTGGTATGTCCGGCATTTCCTTCGTCCCCAGTTCGAGTATCTCGGCGAAGGATTCACATTCATGAAACCATGGTACGTGGAAGTTTTCCAGGGGCCTGTCTACCTTGGTGATTTTGCCAATGTCATCGCGACGCCCGACAGGCGGGTTCGTCTGACCGTCTGGCCTGAGGAAGAAGGACGGGGAGGCGGTATTTACATAGGTAAACACGCGCTCATCTGTCCCGGTACGCGGATCAGTTCTGCCAGGAAGATCACCATCGGAGATAATTGCATGATGGCGTCGGATTGCTACATCACCGACTCAGACTGGCACGGCATTTATGACCGTAACTCTCCGCTGGGGCATACGGAACCGATAGAAATCGGCGACAATGTATGGATCGGCGACAGCGCCATTATATGTAAAGGTGTCACCATCGGCGACAACAGCGTCATCGGCGCCGGATCGGTGGTGGTGAAGAATGTCCCGGCAAATGTCGTATGCGCCGGTAATCCCGCCGTGGTTGTGAGGAATCTTGATCCCGGTAAAGCAATGATCACCAGGGCTCAGTGGTTCGCCGATCCCCTTGCTCTCAAGCAGGAATTTGACGCAATCGATCGCCGGAAGCTGAAAGGCAACACCATGATCCGTTGGACAAGGTCGCTCCTGTTCCCGCGCAGGGGTGACTGACAGGCAGGGGAAGAATTGTCATGAGAAACCGAATGGGAAACGCACGATCCGACCGTGCAGTCCGGGAAACCGGCACACGCTGCAGGGCCTTGCCGTTGCGGCGCCGGCGGGTGAAACCATGAAGATGGCAATAATCGCTCCTCCTTATCCGCTCGAAGAGGCGCCGGCGCCACCGCTGGGGGTTACCTACGTGGCGGCGGCCTGTGAAGCCGCCGGCGCGGAGGTCAGAATTTTTGATTACATCGTGTCCCGGTACACGAAAGAAAAATTCGAGGAGGAGCTGGGGCGGTTCCCCGCCGACGTGGTGGGCGCCACGTCGGTGACCATGAATTTTTTCGGCGCCCTTCGCATTATTCAAGACGCGAAGAGCATCGATCCGGGCGTCGTAACGGTGATGGGGGGTCCCCACGTTACTTTTGACGCGGTAGAAACCCTGCGACGATACCCGGATGTCGACATCATCGTCATGGGTGAGGGGGAAGAAACTGTTCGTGAACTGGTCCCGATACTTGACGGCGGAGGCGACCTTTCGACGGTTCGAGGGATCGCCTTTCGATCCGACGGGGGAATCGTCGTAACGGAAGCGAGGGAACTGATCCGCGATCTGGATTCGCTGCCCCTTCCGGCGCGCCACCTGTTGCCGATATCCCGGTACCGTGCGCTCGGATTCCCCGTGAGCATCATAACGAGCCGGGGATGTCCCAATTCCTGCATATTCTGTCTCGGACGCCGCATGGTGGGAAAGCGGGTGCGGCACCGGAGCGCCGTCGCCGTTGTCGACGAGATAGAACATATTCTTTCTTACGGTTTTTCGAGAGTAAACGTGGCCGACGATATCTTTACGGCAAATCCGGAAAAAGTAAGCGCGGTCTGCCGGGAAATCCGCCGCCGTGATGTACGCTTTACCTGGAGCGCCTTTTCCCGGGTCAACACCGTTACGCCCGAAATGCTTGCCGAAATGCGGGACGCCGGGTGCGACGCCGTGAGTTTCGGCATCGAGTCGGGAAACCCTGACATGCTGAAGCGGGTTAAAAAGGGGATTACGCTGAAACAGGCCAGGAACGCCGTTCAAATGTGTAAAGGCGAAGGAGTACTGGCGCACGCGTCGTTTATAGTCGGTTTGCCCGGCGAAACGGCCGAAACACTGGAAGATACAAGGTCGTTTGCTGAAAGCCTCGGTATTCTCTACGGGTTTCATTTTCTTGCGCCTTTTCCCGGCACAACGGTCCGTGAGGATATCGATCGTTACGATCTCGAGATTCTCACCGACGACTGGGACCGCTATGACGCGAACAGCGCCATCGTGCGGACCTCGTCACTCAGCGCCGAGGAGATGAATCGTTTCGTGGCGGATCTCGAGACAAAACACCGGGCGAACTGGGAGGCGTCGCTTCAACGGTATTACGAGGGAACGGCGTCAGGAAAAGAATACATCAGTGTTGAAGGGCAGCTGCGGACGAAAATAATTTTTAAAATTCTTTCGGAAGACCTGGTTGAACGTTTCGGTACGATCGATCCGATTCGAAGGGCGGACGACAGTGATGACGCGGTCGACATGTTCTGTGAAAACGTCGCCGCCGCAGTCGGCGGCGACAGGGACCTCGCGGCGCGGACAATCCGGGACCTCGTTGATCGAGGGCTCATAGCATTTCGAAGTAAGGGTGAACGAACGACCTGGTTCTGGACGCCCTGCGGCCGCGCCAGTGCGGAACGGCCGCACCCGAAGGAAAGTACCGTCACGCCGGTTGCCCTTCACGAGGCCTCGGCATACCGCCTGGCCTAGGCAACAGGGAGACTCGGCGCCCGCTTACGCCATCATGATTCAATGCAGGACCATGATGTGATTCGTCAGGCGTTCATTCGTGCGAATAAAAACGGAACCGCGTGAACGGATCATTACTTCCCGTTCCCGATAGAGCGATTCAGCGTTGCCTTGATACTCAATTCCATCGTCAGGGCCCTGCCGACTGATTCGGTCGGGGCGAAGCGCCGGACGAAATCAATTTCCCTGTCCGACGGCGCAATTGTTTCTTCAAGATCGGGCGATACCTTCAAATCCCAGGGG
>DSBH01000207.1 GCA_011056825.1 Deltaproteobacteria bacterium
CATGCCGTGCTGATAGTGTTACTTATCCTGTCGGGTATTCAGATACACTGGCCCGAGACTTTCGGTATCTTCGGATCATTTTCCACCGCCATATCCGTGCATAACTGGCTGGGAATGGCGCTCGTCGCCGATTTTCTTCTCTGGCTGGTGTACAATCTCGTCTCAGGGCGGATTTCTCATTACATACTGCGAAAAGAAGATATCCATCCGGGTATGATCGTGCAGGCGAAGTTTTATATTTACGATATCTTCAAAAACAGGCCGCATCCCTATGCCCCCTCTGAGGATAACAAGTTTAATCCCCTGCAGAAGTTGACCTATTTCTTTGTCATGTGTTTCATGATGCCTCTGTTGCTGATCAGCGGCATCGTCTATTTATACCCGTCTTTTTTCGGTTCCCTGGTGTCGGCCGTCGGCGGTTTGAAAGTTGTCGCCGTTTTTCACTATATCATGGCCATCGTGTTCACCGCGTTTTTCATCGCGCATATCTATCTCGCAACGACGAGTCATACTGTCTGGGCCGAGTTTGTTACCATGATCACGGGATATGCCGAAAAGGAAGAACACTAACCACTTTTTCTTTTTCCCGGGTTTCCTGTCAGCCGGGCGTTTTCGAAATCCAAACCGCTGCCGCTCGAAAGGTTCCCGCGGGCGCCCGGAATCCCGGGAGCCGTTACGGTGCGGGGGATTCACCTTGTCGTGCATTATTTTGAGTTTGGTGTTCCAATATTGATAAAAAACTGTTACGTTTCGCGCGGCATGATACGTTGACATGCAGAAACATACCCATGAGGTAGTCACGGCGTTGCAGTGGGTGTCCCTCTTTCAATCCGCCTTCACCGACACATGATATTCGGGAATTCCGGTGACGACGGACATTCGAGTGGGTAATTACATGAGATTGCCGCAAAAAAAGCAGGACATAGTTGACGCTGCTTTTTCAGTACTTTCCCGTAAGGGAAAGAAGGCGACTATTGCTGAAATAGCCGGGGCCGCCGGAGTCAACGAATCCGCCATTTATTATTATTTCAAGGACAAGAGAGAGCTTCTGTTTTATGCCGCCGGTGAATCGCTGCGACGCAGGACTGCCGACCTTCAACGCGAGCTTGAGGACATCAGCGATCCGATAAGCCGCCTGAGCGCGTTGATATGGTTCCAGCTTACCTATCATGACGACGAGCCCGGCTATGCCCGGTACAGTATTCTCGACTGCCGGGCCGACAGGGAATTTTTTCATCACGAAGCCTCCATTCACTTCATCAACTGGATACGCATAGTCAACACGATCCTTCGGGACGGCATTAATGACGGAAGCTTTTCCCCGGAAATACCGTTTTCCGTTGCCAATTCCATGATAATGGGTCTTCTCGACATGGAGAACATCCAGGTTTTCACCGGCCGCTGGAAGGGAAGTGCCAGGGATGATTTCGACGCCATTCTGTACCTGTTGCTCCCGGTTCTGACGGAGCCTTACGAGAGGAACGACGCGGGATTGCTGAATGAACGGGAGCGGATTCTTCAGGCCGGAGAAAAGGTATTCGCCGCGAGAGGTATTGACCAGACGAAAATCTCGGACATAGTGAAAGAATCAGGTGTGAGTCAGGAAATGCTTTACAGATGTTTCAGCAGCTCGGAGGATATCCTGCTGTCGGTTCTTCGCAGTCGGTTCGCCGAAAACAGGTACCGCATGCCGGTTGCGGTGGAAAGCATGTCGCCTTCGGAAAAATTGGTCCGTTTCATTCGGGAACACTTTCTCTTTTTCCTGGGCGAGCCTTCGTTTGTCACGATTTTTCTCACGGGGGGGATGTACAATGAAGATTTTTATTGTTCCAGTGACTACGAAGAATACGAGGCCTACCTGGGTACGCTCGATAACATCCTGAATGAGGGAAAAGAGAAAGGGTCGTTTCGCCCCGGCGTGGGAAACAGGGTGTTCAAGAACCTGTTCAACGGCTGTTTCAGTCACCTCATGATCCGCTGGTTGAACATGCCTCCCCGAAGTCATTTCGAAACGACACGCATCATGCAGTGGGCGGTGAAGCTGCTGCTGCGATCCGTGGAGACGCGGAACGGGGGAAAAGCCGGCTAGCGTTCTATTTCTTTGCGGTTCCGGCCGGGCGCCATCCACGCAGGGGATGGCCGGTTCTTCCAGTGAGCGACACCGCTATTATTATGAACGCTGTCGCGGCGCCGGCAGCCATCGCGGTGATATCCCAGGGATCGAAGATGCCGCGGCGGAAAAAGGCTTCCGTGTTCTCGAGGTACGGAACCCTCCCGAACCAGCCGGGGACCAGGTTCGCGGTGATGTCCTTGTATTTCTGTCCCAGTTCAAAAAGGGTGTTCAGAAAAAACCACGCAAGGCAGATTACCGCCGCGCCACGCCGTGTCGGTCCAGCGAGTCCCGCGGTGATAAGCGAAAAAGAAAAGGGGTGAATAAATCCGGGAAGAACATGGCCGAGCGTCCCGAAGAGCGCTGGTACGTCTCCGTGCAGGCTGAGCCATTCCAGGGACCGCTGAACGAAATACGTGTCACCCGGTGGACGGTCGACCAGGTACAGCAAGACCCCGACGAACAGCGCGGCTATGCCGATCAGCGCCAGGTATATCCTTGATCGGGCAGAGAGTCTTTGTTCCATCGTTTCTTTTTTCTGTCCTTTTTCTCATAAAAGCGCCCGCAATCCGGTTTCGCGGCGTCGATTTTTTCAGCGCTGACGGGCACGTTGTCGAAAGGATGTTGAAAATACTACGTTCCCCGATGATGTGTCAATCTTTACGGGAGATCAAAAAAATAATCTTGACTTTAATTTTGCTTTGTGGTCTTTTCACATTCTGCTGACGGAATACAAGTGAAGGATATCGCTATGGGCGACTGCAACAGGGTGAACAACGTTTCTTTGTATTTTTGGTATTTTTATTACACCCTACCGGTCTGCCCAGCCGCCAGGAGGATCTGACACAGTTCATTTCATAAGCAAGTAAACGGCCATGGGAAGATCGGAAGGATCATCGCCATGGCCATTTTTTTTTGGGGCCGTGGCGCTGAGACGGGTATCTCGCACGGCCCTTTTTTTTATTCCAGTGAAGGAGGAATCAGACCGTGATTATCGTCATGAAAAAAAACGCCACGCAGGAACAGATTGCTCGAACCGTGGAGTGGATTGAATCAGTCGGGTACCGGCCCCATCCATCACATGGTGTTGAGCGGACCATTATCGGAGCGGTTGGAGATGCCCGCGTTCCCGAGTATATCAAGGTCATCGAACAGCTTTCGGGCGTCGAGAAAGCAATACCCATTCTCAAGCCGTACAAGCTGGCGAGCCGGGAATTTCGTGGTGACGACACGGTGATACAAGCGGGATACGTCGAAATCGGCGGTCCGCGCTTCGTTGTTGTAGCCGGTCCCTGTGCGATTGAAGGAGAAGAGCAGATCATGGAGAGCGCCTATATCGCAAAAAAGGGAGGGGCCGACATTCTCCGGGGAGGAGCGTTCAAACCACGGACCTCGCCCTACAGTTTCCAGGGTATGGGCGAAGAGGGCCTGAAACTGTTGCGCAGAGCCGGCGACAGCGTGGGTCTTCCCGTCATTACGGAAGTGCTCAACACCGAAGAGGCTGATATCGTCGCTGAATACGCAGATATCCTTCAAATAGGCGCCCGGAACGTACAGAATTTTGCGTTACTGAAACGTGTGGGCAAGAGCAAAAAGCCGGTGCTCCTCAAGCGGGGCATGATGACCACCATTGAAGAGCTGCTCATGTCGGCGGAATACATCCTGTCGTCGGGCAATGACAAGGTCATTCTTTGCGAACGGGGGATACGAACGTTCGAAACGGCGACCCGCAATACGCTTGACATAAGCGCTGTTCCCGTTTTGAAGGATCTGACCCACCTGCCGGTCATGGTCGATCCCAGCCATGCCGCGGGCGCCTGGAAACTTGTTCTGCCGCTGTCCAGAGGAGCGCTGGCCGTGGGTGCCGACGGCATCATGATAGAAATGCATCCCCGGCCGGAGCAGGCCGTCTCGGACGGTATGCAGTCCCTGAAACCGGAGCGTTACTACGCGTTCATGGATGAGATACGGAAAATAGAGGGCCTTATTCGGCCGCTTTCAGAGGTGGGACGATGAAACGGATCAAGGTTTCGCTGGCGAGACGGACCGATAATTCGTACGAGATAATCATCGGGCGGGACATTATCGAACGGGCCTGCCTGATTCTCGCGAAGAAGGCATTCGCACGGCGGATGATCGTGATCGCCGATTCGAACGTGTCGGCCCGGTATGGTGAGGGTCTTGTGAATCTTCTGAACGAGTTGTCTCTGCCCGCAGAGATCGTTGAATTTCCCGCCGGCGAAGAGTCCAAGACCATGGAGACGGCTCTTAGAATCGCGGCCGGGCTCGTGGAACGGAGAGCGGACAGGACTACGGGGCTTGTCGCGCTGGGTGGAGGCGTAACGGGGGACCTGGCGGGATTCATCGCGTCGATTTACATGAGATCGGTGCCGCTCGTCCAGATTCCGACGACGCTTATCGCCCAGGTGGACAGCAGTGTCGGCGGGAAAACCGGCGTTGATTTCGCGAGTGGAAAAAATCTGCTCGGGGCTTTCCACCAGCCGAAAATGGTCATCGTGGATCTTGCGTACCTGGACTCGTTGACCGACGCTGAATTCAAAAACGGTCTGGCTGAGGTTGTTAAATACGGCGTTATCGACGACGCAGAGCTTTGCAATGACCTGGAACACGCCGGCGCCGAGGTTGCGGCCCGTTCGCCCGAGATGATGCTGAACATTGTCGAGCGATGCCTTACCATCAAGAAAAAGATCGTAGAGATCGACGAATATGACGTGGGACTGCGGCGGATTCTGAATTACGGTCACACGATCGGGCACGCCGTTGAGGCGGCTTCGGATTACCGGATAAGCCACGGTGCCGCGGTGGCGATAGGTATGGCCGCCGAGGCACGCATATCGGAGAAAAAGGGATACCTGGCGGCGGGCGACCGAGAAAGGATCGAAGGACTGCTTGACAATTTGGGACTGGAACGGCGCTTTCCAGCCGGAATGGATGCCCGCGTCGTGGCGGGCAAGGTCGGTGTGGACAAGAAACGTCAGGGTGAAACGGTTCCTTTCGTGCTCGTCAAACGTATAGGTGTTCCGTTCATCAACGGTTCCGTCGATGAGAGAATAATCGTGGAAACCATCGAGGAGATGAAAAAATGACGGAGCACTCGCTGGAAGAACTGCGGTCGAACCTTCAGGAAATTGATCGGCGCGTCGTTGAACTGCTTAACGAACGGGCCCACCTGTCGGTAGCCGTTGGTGAATACAAGCGGTCCGAAAGTATCGGCGTTTATGACCCCGCACGCGAGAAACGAATCATTGCCTGCATCGAGGAAATAAACGGGGGACCTCTCCCGAACGACGCCCTGAAACGTATTTACCGGGAAATACTCGCCGCCTCACGGAATCTGCAGAAGCCCTTTTCCGTCGCTTACCTCGGACCCGAGGCTTCATTCACGCACCAGGCGGCGCGGCGTCGTTTCGGAACCAACACCTCCATGGTTTCCCAACCGACGGTATTCGACGTTTTTGAGTCGCTCCAGCGGGGCGAGGCGTCCTGTGGGGTCGTTCCTGTTGAAAATTCGCTGGAGGGATCAGTCAAGATGACGCTGGACAACCTCATATCAACGACCCTGCGCATCGTGGGAGAAGTTTTTCTGCCTGTAAGCCACTGCCTGCTTTCACGTGCTGAACGACTTGACGACGTTCGGACCGTTTACTCTCATCCCCAGGCGCTCGCCCAGTGCCGGCGGTGGCTTCGGGAGAATCTGCCGAACTGTGTGCTCCGCGAGGAAGAAAGCACCGCCTGTGCGGCCCGGCGCGTTCTCGATGAACCATCGGCAGCCGCCGTCGCCTCGCGGGAGGCTGCCGACGAGTACGGTCTTTCAGTGCTTGCCTCTGCCGTGGAGGATCACCGTTTGAACGTGACGAGGTTTCTCGTTATCGGCAACATGGAAACGGAGGCAACCGGACGCGACAAAACATCGATACTGTTCGCGGGCCGACACGAGCCGGGATCGCTGCTGCGGTCGCTGAACCCTTTTGCCAACCAGGGGATCAATCTCACCAGGATCGTGTCGCACCCCATGCGGGAACGCGCCTGGGAATATCTCTTCTTCGTCGATTTTATCGGGCACGCCGACGAGGAGCGTGTGTCGTCCTGCCTGAAGGAGCTGAAACGGGAATGTACCTGGGTGAAGGTGCTCGGTTCATA
>DSBH01000047.1 GCA_011056825.1 Deltaproteobacteria bacterium
CAAACATCGTTTACCGGGCGGCGGAGCTTTTTATGCAGAAAACCGGAAGTCCGTCCGGTGTTTCCATTGAGATCGAAAAGCGTATCCCCGTAGCTGCTGGTCTCGGGGGAGGGAGTTCAAACGCGGCGACAACCTTTCTGGCGCTCAATGAGCTTACATCGGCGGGGCTGGACAGAGATACCTTGATGGCTATGGGAGCATCCATCGGCTCGGATGTTCCTTTTTTTATTTACGGAAAGGCGGCCTGGGCATTCGGGCGGGGAGAACGTCTGGAGGCGGCGGAAGGCATTCCGTCGATCTGGCTGGTCGTCTGCAACCCGGGTGTGCCGCTGTCGACGGCCGAAGTCTACGGAAACCTCAGAATTGGATTGACAAATAAACGTATCCAATATACGATCCCGCGACTTCAGACCGTTCAACAGATCGCGCGGGCGCTCGAAAACGATCTGGAAGAAGTGTCTGAACGTCTGTGTCCGGCAATCAGGGATTTAAAGACCAGCCTGGCGGATCTGGGAGCTCTGGGAGTGCTTGTGTCCGGCAGCGGTCCGACGGTCTTCGGTATATTCGAGACCAGGGAAGATGCCCTGGCCGCCGGTGAACGGTTAAAAACCGGGATCGGAGTATCTTTCGTGGCGGATGCTGGTTCGCTGTAGACGTGACGCACCAGGGAGTCATGGTAATGAAGTTCAGCCTGGACGGAAAAAAGGCGTTAGTGACCGGCGGCAGTCGCGGCATCGGACGTTCCATCGCAATTGCGCTGGCCGAGGCCGGCGCTGATGTTGCCGTTGCAAGTCGGAAACCTGCGGATCTCGAAAAAGTCGCGGAAGAAATCGTGAAGAGGGGCGTAAAAGTTCTTGCCGTTCCGACGCACGTGGGGCGCCTTGACCAGATACAGAGCATGGTGGAAAAAGTGGTGGATGCCTTTGAATCCATAGATATACTGGTGAACAATGCCGCTACAAATCCCACCATGGCATCAGCCATCGATGTAGACGAGCGGGCCTGGGACTCGATCATGAATCTCAACCTCAAGGGACTCTTCTTTACGAGCCAGGCGGTGGCACGCATCATGCGGGAACGCGCGGGCGGTTCCATTATCAATGTGGCGTCAATCGCAGGGATTTCTCCCGACGTGCTTCCGGTTTATTCCATAAGCAAGGCTGCGGTGATTCATGCCACGAAAGTGATGGCCGGGCAATGGGCGTCTTTCAATATCAGGGCGAACTGCATCGCGCCGGGTCTTATCAAGACCGATTTCAGCCGGGCGCTCTGGGACAATCCGGAGATCCGCGACGCCGCCTTGAGTATCACTCCCATGGGTCGTGTCGGAATGCCGGATGAAATGGCCGGTGCCGTCGTGTACTTCGCGTCAGATGCAGCAAGTTATGTGACGGGTCAGGTGCTCGCCCTCGATGGAGGCAAGACTATCTGAAGGGGCGGAATTTTCCCCGGTGCCGGAAGGCGGAATAAGCGATCGGCAATGGGGCGTCGTCAAGCGGTAAGACACAGGATTTTGGTTCCTGCATTCGGAGGTTCGAATCCTCCCGCCCCAGCCAGTATAATAGAGAGATGATGCCATGCTTGAACGAATGAGAGTATTTGCGGGGAATTCCAGTAACGTACTAGCCGGCTTGATATGTGACAATCTGGGCATCAGTGTCGGCAAGGCGAACGTGTCAACTTTCAGTGATGGTGAAACACAGGTCGAAATCAATGAAAATGTTCGGGGCATGGATGTCTTTGTCATTCAATCCACCTGTAATCCCGTCAATTCTTATCTCATGGAACTTCTCGTTATGATCGACGCGCTCAAGCGTGCGTCGGCAGATCGCATCACCGTGGTCATCCCCTATTACGGATATGCCCGCCAGGACCGGAAAGCCGCTCCGCGGGCGCCAATAACGGCGAAGCTTGTGGCCGATCTTCTTACGACGGCGGGGGCGAATCGAATGTTGTCGGTGGATCTTCACGCCGGGCAGATCCAGGGATTTTTTAACATTCCCGTGGATAATCTCTACGCGATGAATATTCTTCTGGAATATCTCAAGAAAACGTATACGAACGAAAACGTTGTTGTTTCCCCGGACACGGGCGGTGTTGTGCGCGCCAGAGCGCTGGCTCAGCGTTTCGGGGGCGCGGCGCTGGCTATTGTGGACAAGCGCCGTGAAAAACCGAACGAGTCGCAGGTCATGAACATCATCGGCAACGTGAAGGGGAAACGGGCCATCATCGTTGACGATATGATTGATACGGCAGGTACCATGGTGCAGGCGGCAGACGCGCTGTTGGAAAACGGCGCTTCGGAAGTCATCGCCTGTTGTACGCACCCTGTTCTTTCGGGGCCAGCTATCGACCGGATTAAAAAATCCCGGATTCACGAGGTTATCGTTACCGACACCATCCCGCTGCATGAAAAGGCGCGGGCCTGTGAGCGGATAAAGGTGCTGACAGTATCGGGGCTTATCAGTGAAGCAACAAGACGGATTTACTATAATGAATCCGTCAGTTCTTTATTTGTCTAGTCTAGGAGAGAATCATGAAAACAATAGAGCTACAGGCAAACACGCGGCCGCATTCAGGCACCCGGGCGTCGCGAGCACTGCGCGCGCAGGGATATTTGCCGGCCGTATTCTACGGTTTCGGCGTTGAACCGATTTCCCTGTCCCTCCGCGAGGAAGATTTCCTGAAAGAGTTAGCCGGGGAGCGGGCAGAAGGTACATTTGTGAAGTTGTCGGTGCGCGATGAGGCGGGAGACGTATCGGAAAAACTGTCCATCGTCAAGCAGCTGCAGGTTGATACGCTGAAACGGCGTCTCGTTCACGCTGATTTTTACGAGATCAAGATGGATCGGGAACTGACGGTTGATCTCCAGGTCCACTTCAAGGGACATCCCCGTGGTGTCGAAGAAGGCGGGGAGGTACAGCACTTGAAGCGTGAAGTCAGGATATCCGGTTTGCCCGGTTCATTGCCCGAGTCGATCGAACTGGACATCAGCGAACTCGGAATCGGCGACACCCTGATGGTGGGAGACCTGGTTTTCGATGAAGGCATTCAGGTGCTGGACGGCGAGGACGTGGCCCTGGTGACAGTGTCAGCCATGAGAGTAACCGCCGAGGAAGAAGTGGCCGAGGAAGAGGCTGAAGGAGAAGGACAGAAGGAAGAACCGGAGGAATAACCCTCGACGGCGGAAAGCTGAGGTGGTTCGGTGAGGCTGGTCGTGGGGCTTGGAAATCCGGGATCTGGCTATGTCCTGACGCGGCACAACCTGGGAGCCCTGATACTGGAAGAACTGGCTGAAGAGGCATCGGTGCCCATTTCCAGAAAGGGTCAGGGTGCCCGGTACGGTACGGGAACAATAGGACAGGAATGGGTCATGCTTGCGAGACCCGAGACGTACATGAACCTCAGCGGTATGTCCGTCGGGAAGCTTTCCCGGTATTTCGGTATTGCAGCACCCGACATCATCGTCATTCACGATGACCTCGATCTCTCTTTCGGCGAGATCAGGATCAAGGAAGGCGGCGGCGATGGAGGACACAAGGGACTTATGTCCATCATTGAGCAGCTTGGCAGCCCTGATTTTGTGAGGGTCAGAGCGGGGATAGGCAGACCGGGTTCGAAGGAAATGGTCGAAGCCCACGTGCTTGGAAGACTGACCGATGTGGAAATGCAGGAAATGCCACGCATACGGGAACGAGGGGTGGAGGCTGTCCGCGCGGTTCTCTTGTCGGGTGCGGAGAAGGCGATGAACGAGTTTAATGTGAAAAGGGTTAAAAATTCATGCAAGGAGGTTTGAGCGAGGGCTATGGAATTTATAATTGATTACGCGTGGTTGTGGGGTGTCGTAGGCTTGGTTATGGCTTTCGGCATTTATAGGTACGTCCTTACATTTTCTCCCGGCAACGAAATAATGGTGGAAATCATGGAGCGGATTCATGCCGGCGCCATGGTGTTCCTGAAACGGGAATACAAGATTATTGCCATATTTATTGCCATCGTTTTTGTGATTCTCATTTTCGCTTTGGACATATGGACGGCCGTCGCGTTTCTTGTGGGCGCCATAGGCTCACTGACCGCCGGCCTTTTCGGCATGCAGGCGGCGACTCTGTCCAATGCACGCACGGCCGAGGCGGCGAGAACGTTCGGTCAGGGACGCGCCTTGACGGTCGCTTTCTTCGGCGGCTCGGTCATGGGTCTTTCCGTGGCGTCGCTGGGGCTGGTAGGCCTGGGTATATTTTTCTTCTTTTTCGCTGAAACGAATTACACTGTCATAACAGGGTTCGCCATGGGAGCTTCGTCCATCGCGCTCTTCGCCCGTGTCGGCGGCGGTATTTTTACGAAAACGGCCGACGTGGGATCCGACCTTGTGGGAAAGGTTGAAGCGGGCATTCCCGAAGACGATCCACGGAATCCGGGTGTTACAGCGGATAACGTGGGTGACAACGTGGGCGACATCGCCGGGATGGGGGCTGATCTCTACGAATCCTACTGCGGATCCGTTATAGCCGCCATCGCGATAGGCGCGACCATGGGTGCCATGTCCATGCAGTGGATGATGCTTCCCATGCTTTTCATCGTGGCAGGTCTCCTGTCGTCGGTTATCGGTATCGCCATGTTTAATTTTCTCAAGAGCATGAAGCCCCAGTCGGCGCTCAGCAATTCTCTGTACATCGCCGGCGTGCTTTTTATCGTTCTTTCCTTTTTCGTTGTTCGCACTGTCACGCAGGGTATGGACGCCGAGTACCTCAAGAGCATCGGCATGATCAGCGCCTACGGGCCTTTCTATGCTGTACTGCTGGGCATCATTGCCGGCATGCTGATAGGAGGAATTACTGAATACTACACGGCTCGCGGGCCTGTCAGGCGAATCGCGGAAGCATCGCAGACCGGTCCGGCCACCAACATCATCAGCGGTTTTGCCGTTGGTCTCGAGAGTGTCGCGGCGCCGGTCTTCTTTATTGCCATCGCCATCTGGCTCTCCTACACCATGTCCGGCCTGTACGGCATAGCCATCGCCGGTGTGGGTATGCTGGGAACGGTGGGCATGACCATGTCCGTGGACAGTTACGGACCCATCGCGGACAATGCCGGCGGTATAGCGGAACAGGCCCATATGCCTCCGGAAGTACGTGAAATCACCGATGGCCTCGACGCGGTGGGCAACACCACGGCGGCTATCGGCAAGGGTTTCGCCATCGGTTCAGCGGCATTGACGGCGCTGGCCATGTTCGCTGCCTACACGACAACGGTCCGTACTTTCCCGGGTTTTGAGAATTTCGCTCTTGATCTTACGGAAGCGCACGTTATTACCGGCGTGTTCATCGGCGGCCTGATCCCGTGCATCATGGCAGCCATGACCATGAACGCCGTGGGCGACGCAGCATTCGAGATGATTAACGAAATCAGGCGGCAGTTCCGTGAGATTCCCGGCATTATGGAGGGGACAACGCCTCCCGATACGAACCGTTGTGTTGACATCGCAACCACGGCGGCCCTGAAACGAATGATCGCCCCCGGTGTCGGAGCTGTGCTGGCGCCCATTATCGTCGGCGTTCTCATAGGACCCCATGCCCTGGGCGGATTCCTGGCGGGTGCCACCCTGACGGGTGTTATTGTCGGTCTGCTTATGGCGAATGCCGGCGGCGCCTGGGATAACGCAAAGAAATACATAGAGCAGGGGAATTTCGGCGGCAAGGGTTCCGAGGCTCACAAGGCCGGCGTCATCGGCGATACCGTGGGCGATCCTTTCAAGGATACCTCGGGTCCTTCAATGAATATTCTCATCAAGTTGATGTCGGTTGTTTCACTCGTCATGGTGCCCGCCATCATGGCGATGTACGAGATGATTCACTGATAACAGCCGGATAAAACATAGTCAAAAAGGGGACGCGGAGCACCGCGCCCCCTTTTTATTGCATATGTCCTGAGGGCTTGTATCTCTTGCCGCCGGAAAAACGGCATTTGTTTTACGGGGGAACCGGCGGGCGGAAAGGAGGGAAGAAAACCGCCCGCCGGCAGGTGTTACGATTCATGATTGGATTCCGGAACGCGTTAGCTGCATGTTTCGGGGTCGTCAGCAATCTTGATAAGAAGGAATATACGGAACGGACGTGAAACACGCAATTGGCAAGTTGCTGAATCAAGGAGAGATATTGTCAAATGTTGTGGATTGAGTTCCGTACCCTCCGGTTATTGCCTATGCCGCTTCCTGTAATTCTCCGTCGATGAACACCTTATTTTCTAATACGAGAGGTATCATGTC
>DSBH01000123.1 GCA_011056825.1 Deltaproteobacteria bacterium
CCCTCGGCGCTCGATCCCTACGGCGGCGCGCTCACGGGAATCGTGGGCGTCAACCGCGACCCCTTCGGCACCGGCAAGGGATCGAAGCTGATTTTCAATACCGACGTGTTCTGTTTTGCCGATCCTTTTTACGACCAGCCTTTGCCTGACCGGGTTCTTCACCCCCGGCGCATTTTCGAAGGTGTCCGGGAGGGCGTCGAGCACGGGGGCAACAAGAGCGGCATTCCCACGGTAAACGGTTCCATTGTTTTTGACGACCGTTACCTGGGGAAACCCCTGGTCTTCTGCGGAACGGGAGGCATCATGCCCGCCCGCATCAACGGTGAACCGTCGCACGCCAAGGAAATTCTGCCGGGAGACCGGATCGTCATGGCGGGAGGTCGAATCGGCAAGGACGGCATTCACGGCGCCACGTTTTCGTCGGAAGAGCTGCATGAGGGATCGCCCGTCACGGCCGTCCAGATCGGCGATCCCATCACACAGAAAAAGATGACCGACTTTCTGCTCGCGGCTCGTGACAGGAACTATTACCGTGCTATTACAGACAACGGCGCCGGCGGTCTCTCGTCGTCCGTGGGGGAAATGGCCGCTCTCTGCGGCGGCTGTGAGCTCGATCTTTCAAAAGCGCCCCTCAAGTATCCCGGTCTTCAGCCCTGGGAGATCCTCCTTTCGGAAGCCCAGGAGCGGATGAGTCTCGCCGTCCCGCCCGGAAAGATGGACGCGTTCATGACCCTGGCGGAACGCATGGGCGTCGAGGCAGCCGATCTGGGTGTTTTTACCGATTCAGGGATGTTCCACGTTCGTTACGGTGAGCGTACCGTGGCGTATCTCGACATGACGTTCCTGCACGAAGGATTGCCGACACTGCATCTTTTGGCGAAATGGAATTCTCCACGTCACGAGGAACCCTCTTTCCCCGAGCCGGAGGATCTGGGCGGCGCCCTGCGGACACTGCTGTCCCGGCTCAACATCTGCAGCAAGGAATATGTCGTACGGCAGTATGATCACGAAGTGCAGGGAGGAAGCGTGATCAAGCCGCTGGTGGGCGTCGCTGACGATGGCCCGAGTGACGCCGCCGTGCTTCGGCCGCTTCTGGATTCCTTCGAGGGAATCGTCGTGGCCAATGGAATCTGTCCCCGCTATGGCGACATCGACACGTACCACATGGCGGCCTGTTCAATCGACGAGGCGGTGCGCAACGCCATCGCCGCGGGCGGTTCCCTGGACCGAATGGCCGGGATCGACAATTTCTGCTGGTGCGATCCCGTGGGGTCGACGAAAATACCGGACGGCGACTACAAGCTTGCGCAACTCGTCCGGGCGAACCGGGCGCTTTACGACTATACGACGCTTTACGGCGTTCCCTGTATTTCAGGCAAGGACAGTATGAAAAACGATTATGTCGCCGGAGGGACCAGGATATCCATTCCACCGACGCTGCTTTTTTCCGTTCTCGGGAAAATAGACGATGTGCGCCGGGCTGTCACCATGGACGCAAAGCGGGCGGGCGACCTGGTCTATATTCTCGGCGGGACCCGGAACGAACTGGGAGGATCGGAATGGTTCGCCCTGCGCGGTTACGTCGGGAACGATGTCCCCATGGTCAGGGGTGAAGAGGCGAAAATCCTCTATGAAGCCCTGAGCGATGCCGTTTCAAGAGGCCTGGTGGCGTCCTGCCATGATTGTTCGGACGGCGGCCTCGGTGTCGCCCTGGCCGAGACCGCATTTGCGGGAGGATTCGGCATGGAAATCGATCTTCGTTCGGTTCCCGGCGATGATTTTTCCCGCAATGATTATCTGCTTTTCTCGGAATCGCAGAGCCGGTTCGTTGTTACTATCAGGGAGAGTGATCATGAGGCTTTCCGGTCGATCATGAGGGAGACTTGCTGTGCCCTGATCGGCCGTGTCACGAATGACGGGCTGCTGGTAATCCGCGGTCTCGACGGGAACGAGGTGGTTGAGGAATCCATCGACGACTTGAAAAAGGCCTGGAAACAACCGCTGGCCTTTTAGGGCCGCGGGAAACGAGGCGGTGGAGCGCTCGCGGACCAACAAGGAACCGGCTTGGTTCCACGGAAACAGTTCATTATGAAAAAGCGTGTACGATCAATAGTTTTGACGGGATACGGAACAAACTGCGAGATGGAATCGGCTCACGCGTGCCGCCTCGCGGGATCCGACGACGTTGACATCGTTCATATCAGCGAATTGCTCTACGGCGATCGGCGACTGGATGACTATGATTTTCTCAACCTTCCCGGTGGTTTTCTCGACGGTGACGACCTGGGAGCAGCAAAGGCGGGCGCCAACAGGATCATTCACGCCGTCGTGAACGATAGCGGGGAACGTCTCCTGGAACAGATGCTTCGATTTATAGACCGGGGAGGACTGATACTCGGCGTCTGCAACGGGTTTCAGCTCATGGTCAAGCTGGGCCTGCTGCCCGGCTTCGACGGGTCTTATGACCGGCAGGCGGCGACCCTTACTTTCAATGATTCTGGTCGGTTCGAGGACCGATGGGTGTATCTCGCGGTCAATCAAAACACGCCGTGTGTTTTTACCCGCGGGCTGAAAAAAATGTATCTGCCCGTGCGGCACGGCGAGGGGAAGTTCGTGCCAGCCGACGAAGGCGTCATGGAAAAACTCAACCGCGGGGAGCAGGTGGTCATGCGGTACAGCGACGCAAGCTGCGAAAAGGCGCTCATGACGTACCCTGAAAATCCCAACGGATCTCTCGAAGCCGTGGCCGGTATCTGCGATGAAACAGGACGGCTGTTCGGCCTCATGCCCCACCCGGAAGCCTATCTGCACCGGGTGAACCATCCCCGCTGGACGCGGGAAGAACTGCCCGAAGAAGGCGCCGGTGTGTCATTGTTCCGGAATGCCGTGGAATATATTCGCCACGAATTGTAGGGAGCAAAAAAGCGGTACTGCAGACTGCGATGCCGATCGGCAAGAAAGCGGTTGCAACTGCCGTCGTATTCGGGTACTGAAACAAGGCATACCCGAAGGATCGGGGGGAGGCGCTTAAAAAGCCGGAGGATGCCGTGCACAGTAAAATTGATCTGGACAAGCTTTTCAACCCCCGCAGCATTGCTTTCATAGGGGCTTCTGAGAACCCCTTCAAGTGGGGATTCATCATTGTGCTGAATATCCTGAAGGGGCAGTTCCGGGGAACGCTCTATCCCGTCAACCCGAATATGACATCGCTGCTGGGCATCCCCTGTTATCCCTCGGTGAAGGCTGTCCCCGGCTCTGTCGATCTGGCTGTCATTACAACGCCGGCGAAAACCGTTCCGGCGATCATCGACGAGTGCGGTGAGAAAGGCGTGGCGAACGTCGTCGTCATCAGCTCCGATTTCAGTGAGACAGGCCCTGAAGGGGCGCGGCTGGAAAAGGACCTGGTGAACCGGGCGCGACGGTATAACATGCACATCGTCGGTCCCAACACCATGGGGCTGTACAGCGCGGGTCCCCGGCTCAACGCGCTGATGCCCCCAGTGGCTCCCCTCGACGGCGGTCTTTCCATGTTTTCGCAAAGCGGGAACGTGGGCGTCCAGATGCTCTGCTGGGGAAACAATAAGGGGCTGGGTTTTGAAAAATTCGTCAGCAGCGGCAACGAGGCCGACCTTACGTGCGGGGATTACCTGGCCTATTTCGGCGATGATGAAGCGACAAAAGTTGTTCTGGCGTACATGGAAGGCATCAATCCCGAATCGAATCTGCTGGACGTGGCGCGCGGCGTCTGCCGCAGGAAGCCGGTACTTATTTTCAAGGGCGGCAGGACCGATACGGGAGGGAAAGCGGCGGCGTCGCACAGCGGCGCCATGGCGGTGTCGTCGCGTCTGCTCAGGGCCGCCTTCCGCCAGGCCGGCATAATCGAAATAGAAGACAGCCAGGGGCTCATGGACGCCGCCAAGGCATTTTCCACGTATCCCGTTCCGCAGGGGAACAGGGTGGGCATTCTTACACGGGGCGGCGGTTGGGGCGTCATCACCGCCGATATCTGCGAAGAACAGGGACTTGTCGTTCCGCCGCTTCCCGATGAACTGATGCAGAGGTTCAACAAGATTCTTCCCCCCTTCTGGAGCCACGGCAACCCCGTGGACATGGCGGCGAACATCCTGCTTGAACCGTTTATGGAATGTATGGAGATTCTCGCGGAATGGGACGGGGTTGATTCCGTCATCGCCCTGGGAGGATCCATTCAAGGTGTTTTTGATTTCGACGCAAAGGTTGAGGGCACGAAAGAACTCAAGGAAACCGTTGTCCTGGCGCGCGAGGTGGCGCGGGAATATACCACGCAGCACGACGTCGTCCTGGATCACACAAAAGACCTGGTTGACAGGACGGGGAAACCGGTCATAACCGTGACGCTGGGAGATTATGACGGTTTCAAATCCGACCTGAGGGATCACGGCGTTGTGTCTTATGCCACGCCCGAGCGGGCGGTGAGGGCGCTGAAACGGATGGTTGATTACCGGCGGTTTCTCGATTCGCCGGTTGAACTTTAATACTATTACGATAAGGAGATGGAACACTGATGAACATCCTCGAAGAAGCATTGAAAAGGGGCGAGAAAACGCTTTCCGAGCATGATTCGAAGCTTTTTCTCGCGGAATACGGCATTCCGGTAACGAAGGAACAGGTGGCGGTCGACGAGGACGAAGCTGCTAAAATCGCTGGGGAAATGGGATATCCCGTCGTGCTCAAGGGTTCCGGTTCCGAGTTGGCTCACAAGACGGAAATGAACCTGATCGCCCTTGATCTGCGTACCGAGCAGGAAGTGCGCGATGCCTTCAAACGACTCACGGGACATTCGGAAACACCGGTGAAAGAAGTGCTGGTCCAGCAGATGGTAAAAGGCGACCGTGAACTGGTCGCGGGATTGACCCGCGATCCCCAGTTCGGTCCCTGCGTCATGTTCGGACTCGGAGGAATTTTCACGGAAGTGCTGGAAGACGTTTCGTTCCGCGTGGCGCCTCTTTCACGCTGGGACGCCCATGACATGATGGAAGATATTCGCGCGAAAAAAATACTGAATGCCTTTCGCGGGAAACCGGCCGTTGACCGGGAGAAACTGGCGGACATTCTCGTCGCCATCGGGAAAATCGGGCTTGATTTCGACTCGGTGAAAGAAATCGACATCAACCCCCTCAAGGTGCTCGACGGCATGCCTGTCGCCGTCGACGCACTGGTAGTGCTTGACGACGGGAAATAGGGACGGCCTTCGCCCCGGAGTCGTTCATTACGGTTCGCGTTGTCCCGCAGGGGGATCGGGGCACTGTCATGAACATTCACCTGCTCGTGGTAGACGGGCTCAATTTTGTTCGACGCATGTACGCGGCACAGCCCGGCGAAGAAGGTCCGAATCGTGTCGCCGGCGCCCTGTCGGCGAGTCTTCAATCGCTTGCCAGGGCAATTCGTGAAGCCGGTCCGACGCACGCCGTCGTGGTTTTCGACGGCGAAGGACGGGGATGGAGGCACGAACTCTATCCCGATTACAAGGCGGGACGCGATCCCATGCCCCGGCATCTTGCCGACGGGTTACCGGAATTAAGGACTGCCTTTTTCGATGAAGCCGGAGTAGGAAACATACTCATCGAGCGGGTGGAAGCGGACGATATCATCGCCACTCTTGCCGACGGTATCGCCCAGCGCGGCGGCCGGGTCACCATTCTTTCAACGGACAAAATTTTTATTCAGTTGCTTTCGGACAGGATTACCCTGCGCGATCACTTTTCCCGGCGGGATATCGACAGCGATACGGTAAAGACAAAATACGGCGTGGAACCGGAACGGTTCGTCGATCTCCTTGCCCTGGCGGGCGATCCGACGAACAATATTCCCGGCGTTCCGTCCGTGGGCCTGAAAACGGCCGCGCGTCTCATCGCCGAGATCGGCCCACTGGACGACATACTGGCAGTCGCCCACACCATCCCCGGCAGGACAGGGGAAACAATATGTCGTCATGCCGACGCGGCGCGTCTTGCCCGCAGGCTGGCGAGGCTTCGAACGGACCTGTCGCTGGGTGTTAATCTCAGGTCGTTCCGGCTCGAGTGATAACGCCGGTTACCGGTTTCCGCACTATTCTTTTCGCAGAGATCCGTTAAAAAAGTTGAAAATAATCACTCGGAAAATGCGTTCCCCGCCTGTTCGATGGCGTGTACTATGATTCTATCGATAAGCTCTTCATACCAGCATCCGAAGGGAAACGGGTCGAGAAAACCGCAATGGCCTCCCCGGCGTTGAATGAGGA
>DSBH01000120.1 GCA_011056825.1 Deltaproteobacteria bacterium
AAGATATCGAGTCATCAATATGCAACGTTGCAGCATGAAAAGTCGAAGCATATAAAAGAGATGCGATGGGCCGCATTTTCTCATACCTGCCCTGGAGGGAGGGTTTTTCCAAACCATTGTCCCCTCCCCTCGAGGGAGGGGAGCAAGGGGAGCGGAGGCTCCATCAGATAAAATGTTTCTGTAGGTTTCGCGCCACCATTCACGCCTGCTCTTTCACCCCCACCCTGACCCTCCCCCTTGAAGGGGGAGGGATGGCCAACAACCAGGTCGTCCTGAGGCTCCGATGCAACCCGGACATCCTCGTGTGCCCCGAAGGGGTAGAGCCCTGTCGAAGGATAGACCGGGCAGGCAGGAACCGACTATATCTTTTCCCCTCCCCTGGAGGGAGGGGATGAAGGGGAGGGGGCGCTTCCTCTGTCGCGGTGCAACGGCTCATGGATGATTCAGCCTGGTCTGTCATTACAACAACCCTGATGGTTCGGTCTGAATGTGCGAAGGGCGGCACATACCGTGCCGATTAACGGAGTGTTGAACTGTCTGTACCATGAACAGGATGGACCAATCGCGGATTTCGGAATAATGTTTTTTATCGCCACGGGAATAAAAAAAAGGTAGTAATAAAAGGAAGTAATGGAGGGGGTATGATAAAAGTACTCATCGTCGACGACGAAATTCACATCATACGTCTTCTGCGTCAGTATCTCGAATCGAAGAGATACGATGTTTTCACGGCGACGAACGGTGTGGAGGCAATCCGGAAAGCAAAAACAATTGAACCGGACGTGGTTCTGCTCGATCACATCATGCCCGGTATGGGGGGAATCGAAGTCCTGAAGGCCATCAAGAAATTCCGCCCCGAGACGGTAGTCATCATGCTGACGGCCGTTATTGATGAATCGGTAGCCCGAATAACCCTTGCATCGGGAGCCGACGTTTACATTACCAAGCCCTTCAATCTTGAAAACGTTGAAACATCGATATTGTCGAAACTGGGGTCGGACCCGGCGTGAAACCGCGGATCCTGTCCGCGCTACAGGCGAGGAGGCACATCATGGAAGCGAAAAAAATTCTGGTAATCGATGACGAGGCGCCTTTTGTCAATGTCGTAAAGCGAATAATCGAATCCAGAAGTTCCTACCGGGTATTTACGGCAACCGACGGACAGACGGGGCTGAAACTGGCACGGTCCGAAAAGCCCGATCTTATTCTGCTCGACATCGTCATGCCGGGCATGTCCGGATCAGATGTGGCGGAGGATCTGCTTGAGGATCCGCTGACGCGGGACATTCCCATCATATTCGTGACCGCCGTTATCAGTAAGGATGAAATAGGCGGCAGCGGCGGCATGCTCGGCAACCGTACGTTCATCGCCAAACCTATCGTTGCCGACGAACTGATGGCGAAAATAAACAAGCTGTTTTCGCAATAACGGTGATATTCCCCCGAGGATGTCGATGCACGGAATGACGGCGACGGGCAGCTCTGTCATAAATCTTGTTATCACCCCGGCGTCTTTTTTTGTTCCTGCTTTATTGACAAGGAGGATAACTTCATAATGATTTCACGGTACCGCCTGGTTGTCAACGGCTCGGGACACGCCTTTCTGCGCGAATTCGGGTGTTCCTGCGCCCGATGCCGCGAAAGGAAACATACGGCAAATACGTCGGTTTCCATCGTCGGCGGCGATCCTCGCTCTGGTCGCCTCACCTGGCACGCCCTGGTGGATGTCGGGCTCGGCGTCAACACCAGCCTGTGCAATTATTTCAATCCCGACGAAGCGCGCGTCGACCAGTTGCTGCTCAGCCACTGGCATCCCGATCACACGCTGGAAATCAACCGGCTCGGTGAAACGGCCCGACGAACGGCATTCCGGCGAGGCGAGAAATTCACGAAAATACCGACCTGGTGTCGAAACGGCACGGCGAGGTGGCTGCAGAAAAACCATTCCTACGAATGGTATCGTCACCTGCTTCCTCACAACACGAACGAAGCGTCGCACCCGGGTTCAATTCTTGACCCGGTTCCACTTGAAACAACGGGCCTGAAAATCACTCCCGTCGCCGTATCGCACGTCACGGCCGACATTGATCCGGCGAATTTCAAGGACCGCCTCTATTGCTCGGCCTTTTTCGTCGTGGAAGCGGCGGGCAAAAAAGCGGTCCTGCTCTGGGACGCCGACGGTTCGAACGACTGGATTCTCGCACCCGACACGCCCGAACAGGAAGACGCGGTCGCGCTCATCTCGGAAGCCGACTATCTTTTCATCGACTGCTTCAACTGGAACACAGAAGAGGTCCGCGGTTTCAACACGGGACACCTCTCCTTCAGTACCGTGAGAAAGTACGCCGCTGCGATCTCGCCGCGACAGACGCTGCTGGTGCACATAAGCGGCCACGAAGACGGTAAGGGGAATCCCGGGTGGGGCTGGACCGACGAACAATGGACCGTGGAAGCTCAAAAGGCCTGGGACGCGAGCAAACTCCCGGGATCCGTCCGCGTGCCCTCGATCGGAGAGGAATTCCCCCTTTTCTGAAGACGCGGCCGCATGAAACGGCGCGCGTCAGGACACCGCGGTGACGCCGTTTTTTCTGTTATACCTGTTCCAGTAACGGCGGTAGCAGAATCCCGTCCGTGTTTCCGGCATTTCCTCCAGACGTGTGCCCCACTTTTCGACGATACCGCGCGCTCGCTTGAAATACCCGTCAATCGTTTCCCCGCTCAGTGGAACAGCCCCCTCAAGGGTCGACGTCATATCTTCCTCCAGCGGTCTCCGAAGACGTTCCATTTCCGCCAGGGCCGCCGGCCAGGTCTGAAGCGCCCGGCGATGCAACCGCTCGCATTTCCACCACCAGGAACGTTCGTCATACCCGGCCTCGCCTGAAACATATTCGGAGGGCATTCCCGTTCCCTCGCCGAAAACCGGAAAGAAGGGGCTCAGGCAGGGATTCGAGGCCCCCGTCACGTAACAGCCGGCGCCCGATTCCCCGATACTCGCCACCAGGGAACCCACGGTCTGGTTCCGTCGTATGAACGGGTCCGCCGCGTGCATGCAGAGTGTCCCGCCGTGCCTGTGGGGACGGAAATCCTCACGGACGCCGTGATGCCGGAGTATATTCATAAAATCAAGCGTCGTCAGGGGATGCCGTTCGCCCCGTTGCAACAATTCGCGGGAACAACGTTCGCGTGCGCGCGATGCGGCGCCCGCGGTTATGAAACATCCAGTGTAGCATTTCCGGAAATTGAAATCCTTCGCGTTCCGACACCAGCCCTTTTTCACGGCGTTCTCCACAAGACCGGGAGAACATTCGTCGAAATCGTTTTCAAGGGATATGATGTTGGAAATGCTCCAGAACGAATCGATCTTTTTCCAGGCCCACCAGGAGTGAACCGTCTCGAGCACGTATGCTTCACGCGCGTCGGCGACAAGAAACCCGTTCATGTAGAAGAAAGGCTTGCGGTATCCGCAATTTCCGCCCTGGCCGTATGTTTCAAGCAGATCGATGATCGTGGCGAGCGCGCCGCGTGCGCTGTCGCTACGCTCCAGGGCGAGCCGCAGCAGGTCCATGCCTGTCAGGCCCGTTTTTGCCGGTTTTTCCCTGGTAAAAAGGGCCTCGTTCCCGATGACGACGCCATGCTCGTTGACGCCCATTTCGGCGCCGAACATATGGAAGGGACGACAGATAAGAACCCTGTACGTGCGTTCGACCTGCGGAATCGAGAGCCGGCTGCACCGAACAATCGAACCCGGTCCGTGGCATCCGGCGGGAACGACTTCCACGTTTTGCACTTCGTCGGGTTCGCGGTCACTGTTTTTCGCAAAGAGCGTTACGCCGCCCCTCGTTGTTTCTCCGATAGCCACCATGGTGTCGCACACGGCGGTGAGCCTCCTTTCAAAACCGTGGTCTACGGAAACCCGGGACGCCGCCCTCATCTATACCATGACACTCTCGGGAATCACTCGGCCGCCGACTGGCTCGATTCTATATCCCGTTCAAGCTCGCCGAAGGGGGCGAGCCACAGGACGTCGTATGGTTCCAGGTTGATCGAAACGATGCCGTCTCGCTCCGTCCATCCCCGCCCGGCCATCATGTCATACCACTGGGTTTCCTCGATGCCGAGATCTCGACAGGAAAACTCGACCCTGCTGGCACGATCCGTCACATTGGTCACGGCCAGTATATGCTCGTCGCCTTCCGGCGATGTACGGAGCAGCGCGAACACGTCACTTGAGAGAGAAAGAACCCGCTGGTCTCCCCGTGGATGAAAGGCCCGGTGACTGACGCGGAGTTCCAGCAGGCGGCCCAGGTGATCGATGATACGGTGAAGTTTGGAACCCGGTTCGACGAGCATCCGGGCCAGGTACGACTCGGTAATCACGGCCCGGTTTACGTCCCGTTTCACCTTGCTGCGAAGGGCCAGCTGCACATCGTTCCGGCTTCCGATAAGACCGTGCAGATAAATTCCAGGAATGCCTCGAAGGGCCAGCGCTATACTGCGGGACGCCACAAATCTCCTGACCTGGAACGCCCTGTCCTCGTCCACGGTATCCAGATTCAGGGCGCTGTACCAGGTGGTATTGATTTCGTAGGGCATCGGCCCCTTCCCCTCAACTGACCTGTACGAGATAAATGCGCCGTGCTCCCGGGCGCGGGATATGAGAAAGTTGATTTCCTCCTCCGGCAGGATGCCCTGGGCGCCGGGAAGACCGATGCCGTCATGAGTATCGAGTATGTTCAGATACGTCGAGGTCTCGGAGGGATACGCCAGGGTTTCGCTCCACCGCGTCAGGTATGTCGAGTCGCCGCGGTAAAAGGCGTGCAGCACCAGGGGCGGCAGTGAAAAATTATAAATAACTTGCGCCTCGTCGCTGCCCTCACCGAAATACGAAATATTTTCGTAGTACGGAACATTGGTTTCCGTGACCAGGCCCACGTGGGGAGCGGCTATATCGAGCACGTCCCGAAAGAGTTTTATAATTTCATGGGTCTGTTCGAGATTCGCGCCGGACGTGCCCGACTCCCACCAGAAATAGGTCACCGCATCGAGGCGGATCAGGTCGGCGCCTTTCCTGACGTACAACAGCAGCGTTTCTATGACGCTCAGCAGGACACGGGGATTGCGGTAATTGAGGTCGATCTGGTCCGGCGAAAAGGTGGTCCAGGCCCAGATCGGCCCATCAAGCGTGTAAAACATCGTAAGTATGTCATTGGTGCGGGGACGTCTCACAATCTTGCGCTGCTCGGTCGTCAATTCGTCCTTTGACTTGAAGGTTATGGCATAATCGCGGTACTCGGGGTTGCCGCTCAGCATTTCCTGTATGGGGACGCTCCTGGAGGAAGCGTGGTTGAAAACGCCATCAAACATGAGGCGGAATGTCGAACCGATCCGGACGATATCATCCCATGAACCAAGGCGGGGATCGACGGACCGGTAGTCAACCACGGAGAATCCCCTGTCCGAAGAATAAGGAAAAAAGGGGAGTATGTGAATAGTGTTGAAAACGGGCGCCCGGTGCCGCAGGGCGGACAGGAAGTTGGTCAGCGCCGCCAGGGGGGACCGCTCCTCCGCACGGATCATGTCGCCGTAAGTGATGAGAATCATGTCGCGTTCGCTGAAACGGTTTTTCGGATGAAACCCGGTTTCCGCTCTAAGACATTCTTCCCGCTTGTGCGCGTGGTGAACCTTTATGAGACGCAAAAGTTCTGGCATTGCCCGCCGCGCTTCCCGCATACCGTAAAGAAACCGCAGCCGTTTGAAAAACCGTTCCTCCCTGTCGACCGGAATATCGAGCACCGGCCGCCGGAAATCGGGATCGCTGTCATATCCCCGGTTCATCATCCTGTTCATCTTGTGTCCGTTCAAAATGGTCGCCACCTGGTTTCTCCTCCTTTTTTGCATCACTGTCCCGCCGGACAACCCTCTTACGCGGCTTTGTCACTTCCCTCGATCACCTTCCTTCGATGGTAAGAACAATTTTCCCGATGTGCCCGCTCGATTCCATCAGTCTGTGGGCGTCAGCGGCCGCGGAAAGAGGAAAATGGGTCGCCATGACGGGACGCACTTCGCCCGCCTCGACGCGCGGCCACAAGTATTTCAACAGCAAACGGGCTATTCGATCCTTTTCCACGCTCGAGCGTGCACGCAGAGTCGACCCCATGAGGGTCAGGCGCTTCATCATGACCGGCATGAAATCCACGTCCGAGCGTGAACCCCGCAGAAAAGCGATGCTGATGACTCTGCCGTCCGGCGCGGCAAGGCG
>DSBH01000087.1 GCA_011056825.1 Deltaproteobacteria bacterium
GCCCGGTACCATGTACGCCCTGAACGAGCACGACCGTCATTATCTCAGGGGCGGAGGACAGGACATGCGGCTGGTCTGCGTCTTCAATCCACCGGTTACGGGGCAGGAAGTACATCTGCCCGATGGTTCCTACGCCCTTGAATAACGACGCAGAAGCCGGTTCAAGGAAATTGATGCTAAAGGGTATCGCCAGGCCACCAAATCCGTCGACCGGCTGATCGTTATGGTCTCAACGCCGGGGAGTTCCTGCCGGGGTCTCTGGAAAGATTGGGAAACGGGTGCTCTTCAGGCTTTTTTATGAACGCTTGATGTAACGGGCGTTCGGGCCGATATCCATCTTGCGCAGGCGGATGCTGGCGGGAGTGACTTCCACGAGTTCATCCTCGGCGATAAATTCGATTGACTGATCCAGCGTAAGCCGTCTGGGCGGGCGCAGGGTGACGGTGGCTTCCGAAGTGGAACTTCGCATATTGGTGAGCTGCTTTTCCTTGGTAATATTAACCGGAAGATCGCCCGTACGGTTTCTTTCACCGAGGATCATACCGCCGTAAACCTCCGTGCCGACTTCCACGAAGAGTTCTCCACGATCCGTCATGGCAAGGCTGGCGTAGCCGGTTACCCGGCCTGCCCGGTCCGCGACCAGAGCGCCGTTGGCGCGCTGCGGAATGGGGCCACACCAGGGACCATACCCCTCGAAAATAGTGTTCATGATTCCCGCCCCCTTGGTGTCGGTAAGGAAGTGACCGCGGAAGCCAATCAGTCCGCGGGCGGGAATAATAAATTCCATGCCCGCCCTGCCGCTGCCACGGTTGACAAGGTTCACCATCCGCCCTTTTCGCAGGGACAGCTTCTCCGTTACGACACCTATGAACGTGTCGGGAATGTCCAGGTAGACCCGCTCCATGGGTTCCGTAACGGTCCCCGACTCGTCTCGCGTTATAACCTGGGGTTTCGACACCATGAACTCATATCCTTCCCGGCGCATGGTCTCAATCAGCACGGCCATCTGCAGTTCCCCCCGGCCGGACACCGTGAACCGGTCCTTCAGATCATGGCAGTCGATCCGCAAAGCAACGTTTCTCAAGGCTTCCTTCTCCAGACGATCCTTGAGGTGTCGGGAAGTGAGATATGTTCCTTCCCTGCCGGCGGTGGGACCTGTATTCACGTAAAATACCATCGAAACCGTCGGTTCGTCGACGTGAATACGGGGCAGGGGATGGGGGTCCCCGGCGCCGGCGATAGTATCCCCGATTGCCACGCCGTCGACTCCGGCCACGGCGAGAATGTCACCCGCCTCGGCTCTTTCCACGGGGATTTTCCTCAGGCCGTCGAAGGTGTAGAGGGCGGAAAAGGAAATCCCCTCGGTAACTCCCTCCGCGCCGCAGAGGGCGTAGGAACCCCGCAGTTCGAGAACACCGCCGGCAAGCCGTCCCAGCGCGAGCTGCCCCACGTAGGGATCATAATCCAGCGACGTGACCAGAAATCTTGTTTCGTCCTCGTCGTCGGCCTCGGGGCCGGGAATATAGTTCACCATGGCGTCGAAGAGCGGTCGCAGTGTCTGGGAGTCATCGCCGGGGTTCGCGTGGGCGATTCCTTTTTTCGCGTCGGTGTAAAAGAGAGGGAATTCTATCTGGTCGTCCCGGGCACCGAGATCAATAAAAAGATCATAAATTTCATCAGTTACCTCGTCAATACGGGCATCGGGCCGGTCGATCTTGTTTATAACCACGATGATGGGACACTGCTTCTCCAGGGCTTTTTTCAGGACAAACCGCGTCTGTGGAAGGGGACCTTCTGCGGCGTCAACCAGGAGCAGGACCCCGTCGACCATGTTCATGCTTCGTTCCACCTCGCCTCCGAAATCCGCGTGGCCCGGCGTATCAACGATGTTGATCTTGATGTCGCCGTATCGGACGGCGGTGTTTTTCGCCAGGATGGTGATTCCCCGCTCCCGTTCCAGGTCAAGCGAATCCATGACGCGGTCAACCTCGTGACGCCGGTCACTGAAAATACCGCTCTGCCTGAGCATGCCGTCGACAAGGGTCGTCTTCCCGTGGTCCACGTGGGCGATGATGGCGATGTTCCGTATAGTGTCCTTGCTCATGATATGTTCTAATCTCCGCAACCTGCTGAAATAGAAAAGCGCTTTGTATCAGAACACCCGCCGGAATACCACTTTTTTAAACGGCCGGCGGCCTGTTCTGTTTACTTTTTAAGGGAAATCTGTATATAGAGGATGACCGGCAGGCCCGACGGACAAGACAACTGGCTACCGCGCAAACGTGAAAGCATAACGATGACAGAAGAATCTCTCATGTTCGAGAGCGGCGGAATCACGCTGGAAGGACGTTTCAGTTCCGGGGAAGGCCGTCGGGGCGCAGTTATCACCCACCCCCATTCACTGATGGGTGGAAACATGACAAACAACGTGGTGGAAGCTCTCACCGCCGTTTTTCGCGACAGGGGCTTCACCACTCTGCGGTTCAATTTCCGGGGGGTCGGCCGCAGCGGCGGAATATTCGACAACGGTGAAGGTGAACAGAACGATGTACTGGGAGCGCTCTCGTTCCTCATGGAACGGGAAGCAACCGGCATCATCCTGGCGGGTTACTCCTTCGGCGCCTGGGTAAACGGGAAACTGGCCGACCGGGGGGAGATGTTCTCGAACATCGTCATGGTATCGCCTCCCATTGATATATTGGAGTTCTCCCGGGACTTTCCCGCAAAAACGGGCGACCTTGTCATCTGCGGAGACCACGACCAGTTTTGCCCCCTCGATCGGCTTACCGAACTGGCTGAAAGATCCGGCTGTCCTGTCAAGATCGTGTCGGGGGCGGATCATTTTTATACGGGATACGAAGCCGCCCTGGCGAAACACCTGGCGGACTACTTGGACACCGGCGTCCCGAAGGACGGGATGACATGAAGGAGCATTGAATGAAACCTGCAGCTTTTTTTGTATCGACCTGTGCGGCGCTCGTTTTTCTGGCTGGATGCGCCGGCTCTCCCACGACTCGTCAGGAAGGAAGCGGGGGACCGTCCCCCCATTTCTACCACCTGGTCGTAGTCGATCACGACGGTGTCGCCGTAGAGGGAGCATCCGTTCATTATACTCTGTACGACGGCAAACGACCGGTGAAAAGTTCGTCTCTGACAACGGGTCCCGACGGGCTCGTCGAGGACGGCCTCGAGACCTCGCGCAACCGGTCCCGCATAGAGTACCGCGCCACGAAAAAAGGCTACTATGAAACCAGGGAAGAGTTACTGTCCGACTACGGCGCGACACGATATGAAAAACCCGTGAACAGCGATTACGTCCGGCTGTTGCGGACCGAGGATTACCTTGACCCCGCTTTCGTCGCCGCTCTGCCCCGGGACGCCCTGAAAGATTCCCTTTTCGCTTTTATCGACAGGATGGCCCGGCGGGTTTCCCGGACCGATCCGGTCCTGATGGACGAGTCTGTCGCCCTGGTCCGGATTCAAAACAGAAATTATCTCCGATTCGCCGTCGACGACGCGATCATGTACAATGTGGAGGCCTTCACGAAGGCCCGGCTGGTGGGAAGAATTTTCAGCGATACCGCCCTGAAAACAGCCGTCACGGCCCATGAAACACTGGGCGATTCGGCAGACATGCTTTTCGGATATGACGTGAGGGTGCTCGCCCTTGTGCGCTCATTCTGCGACCCCGAAGACCGGGGAGCCGTCAGGGAATATCGCTACCTGATCTCTGAAACGGAGCTGAAACGCCACCTGGGCCGGGAAATTACGGAAGACACGCTCATGGAACGGTCGGCCGCCTTCCTGGACGGGCAACCCATAAAACCGGCGAAACTGCCGTAAAACGGCGTAGCCGAGCACCGCGGCACCCTCGACAGGGCGCCGCGGTTATGTGCTAATCGTCGAAGAGGGTTTCCGTCATCTCGACAGTAAGACCTTCCGCTTCGGTAAGTACTGTTGCCAATCCAGAAATCTTCGGGAGTTCATAACCGAAAAAATAGGCGCATACCGCCAGTTTTCCAAGGTAAAAGTCGGACTTTTCCGGTGCCGATCCCTCGTCGAGTGCCTTCTGCGCCACCAGCGCCTGCTTGAGCCATTGCCAGGCGATGGCGATGATGCCGAAAAACTCGAGGTAAACCGTCGCGTCGGCCAGGAAATAGTCACGCCCCTTATTCGCGGCCACGTCCATGAGTTTCGCCGTAACCGTCTGAAGCAGTTCAAGGGCGTCCTCCAGGGAGCGTGCGTATTTCGCCAGCGAGTCCACGGTCAGAGCCTCGTCGATGAGCGCCGTCACCTCCCTGAGATAGAGTTCACCGGCTTTTCCGTCTTTCATGACCATTTTTCTGCCCAGCAGGTCCATACCCTGGATACCCGTCGTCCCCTCATGGATCGGATGAATGCGCATGTCGCGGTAATTCTGCTCCAGCGGGAATTCTTCGCAGTAACCATAACCCCCGAGGCACTGCAGGCCGGCGCTTACGGAAAGAATTCCCATTTCAGCGGGATAGGATTTCGCCACCGGCGTCAACAGGTCAAGAAGAAGCGCATATTTTTCCTTTTCCTCGCCCTCCGTCAGTCGTTCCATGTCGTGGTAATAGGCGCACTGTACCAGCAGCGAGAGAGAACCTTCAACAACGGCTCGCTGGAACAGCAGCATGCGCCTGATATCGCTGTGCTCGATCAGCCGTACCTGGGGTGATTCGGGATCTTTGTTCGAGAGCCTGCGGCCCTGCTGGCGCTCTTTGGAATACTGGAGCGACGCGTAATAGGCCGCCGAGGCGATGCCCGTCGCCCCCAGCCCCACCCCGATGCGGGCGCCGTTCATCATCTGGAACATGTATGCCAGTCCCCTGTTCGGTTCTCCCACGAGCCAGCCCCGGCAATCATTTTCTTCACCCAGGCTCAGCTGGACGATGGGAGACCCCCGGTAGCCCATCTTGTGATAGATTCCTGCCGAGTGCACATCATTGAACTCCAGCGAGCCGTCCCCGGTGATACGTTCACGGGGAACAACGAATAGAGATATGCCCCTGACGCCGGCCGGCGCTCCTTTAATCTTGGCAAGAAGAAGATGAATAATATTTTCCACGCCGTCGTGGTCAGCAGCGGAAATAAATATTTTCTGCCCGCGCAGCTTGTAATATCCTTCGTCCGTCGGCTCCGCCGACGTGACGGTATCGGCAAGTGAACTCCCAGCCTGAGGTTCCGTCAGCGCCATGGTTCCCTGCCATTCACCCGACATCATGAGGGGCAGGTATGTTTCCTTCATCTCTTCCGTTCCGAAGCTTTCGATAAGACCCGCCGCCCCGGACGTGAGACTGGCGTAAACGGCAGCCGAGTAGTTCGCGGCGTCGAAGATGAATTCCGAAAGGAGCATTATCGTCAGGGGAAGCTGCTGTCCGCCCGCTTCGTAGGGAAAATCGGCGCCGATCCATCCCCCGGCCCCGAATTCGCGCATGATGGTTTTTACGTGGGGATGAACCTTCACGCGCCCGTCTAACAGCTCCGGCTGGCGGCGGTCCATTTCCTCGAAATAGGGATGCAGGAGGTCTTCGCCAACCTTGAGAGCCGTGTCGATTACCATATCGAAGACTTCATCGTTGTGGTCGCCATAGTAAGGATACCGCGTCAGGCTGCCGACATCAAAAACATCGTGAATCAGGAATTTCAGATTGGTCTCGCTGACAAACTTTTCCGCCATGTCGTCTCCTCTCCCTTATCAGTATAGTGCAATCCGGCGAAGGACCGGAATGATGACATCATGATCACGGTATCTCTCGGGTTCTGTTCAGGATGCCTCGGGTCGCACAATAACGTATTTTTTCTTTCCCTTGCGTAGTCTGATTTCACCGGCGGCATCAAGGTGATTCACGCCGATACGCGCGTCGATAGTTGCCACCGGTTCGCCGTTCACGTAGGCGCCCCCCTGAGCGATAAGGCGTCTCGCCTCGCCCCTGGACGCACACAGTCCCGTATCGGCAAAGAGTTCAAAAGCGGGAATTCCTTCCTCGAGAGAACTTTTTTTCACGGTCATGGTCGGGGCTGCCGACAGGTCCCCTTCTTCTTTCTCGCGCGGGATCGTGCTCGAAGGGAACAACCCGTCGACAACGGGCCTGGATCCGAAGGCCGCCGCGGCGGCCTTCGGATCCAGGCCCGTTGTCGACGGGTTGTTCCCTTCGAGCACGATCCCGCGC